>NZ_QPET01000009.1:0-257619 GCF_008368855.1 Bacillus sp. TE8-1
GACATTATCTCAAAAAGTAACTCGTCGATTACGATTAGAACAGGATTTACCAAATGCAATTGAAAATAATGAGTTGTTTTTATTGTATCAACCACAAATTGATAGTAAGGCAGGTAAGGTTATTGGTGCAGAGGCTTTAATACGTTGGCAACATCCAGAGCTTGGACTGATTTCTCCTTTTGAGTTTATACCTATCGCAGAAGAAACGGCGCAGATTATTTCAATTGGGAAGTGGACGTTACAGAAAGCGTGTCAACAACTGAAAGAATGGCATTCTGCGGGCTTTTCAAATCTAAAGATGGGGATAAATTTATCAGCTATAGAGTTTGAACAGAAAGATTTTGTTCAAACCATTATATCTACCATAGAAGAGATAGGAGTACCTGCTAATTCGATTGATTTGGAATTAACAGAGCGAATAGCAATGGTAGATGAAAAGGAAACCTTATCGAAGTTAAAAGCATTAAAATCATATGGTGTACATTTATCAATTGACGATTTTGGTACAGGTTATTCTTCATTAGCGTATCTGCCTCTTTATCCAATTGATACTTTGAAAATTCCAAGAGAATTTGTTAATAGGATTGGAACTTCTACTGATGGAGATGAAATTATACAAACCATTATTTCACTTGCTCATACTTTAAACATGAAAGTGATAGCGGAAGGGGTAGAAACGAAGGAACAATTAACAGTGTTACAACGTAATGCATGTTATCTAATTCAGGGCTATTACTACAGTAAACCTGTAAATAAAGATGAATTTATTGGTTTTTTAAGTACAATACAAAATGAATAAGTGAAAAATCAGTATATGTATGAAATAAAGTGAAAAGACGATCTATCCATATGGATTTGAACGTCTTTTCACTTTATTTTCAGTAGTTATGCAGCAAGGTTTCAGCCTTTGAAAGTAAAATAAGTATCTATATTCCTTGTATTTAGGGCTAATGGGATATGAGGTGAAAGTTGCTTCTTGTGAAACCGCATTAGGGACAGCTCGTATATTCTTAAAGCAATTTGAAAAAGCGGAAGAACATTTCAATCGTTCCATTGACCTTTTGCAAAAACATAATGAAGAAAAATTGATTTTAATAGTAAGGCATAATCTAGGACTATTATATGCAACTCAAAATTTATCTAAATTAGCAATTCGTCATTTATCAGAAGTCACAGAGAAGAATATTGCCCATTTTAAAGCAGTGTTCTTACAAGCGCGTGAACACCATAAACTAAGAAAAACAAATATTGTAAAAGAACTTATTGAAAAAGGATTAGCAGTTTGTATGGAATTAGGAAATGAAGAGTATGTATATCATTTCAATATTTTACGTTCTCTTAATGAAGATGAAGCAATTAAACTCTTAGAAGAAGTGAAAAAAGTATTTCTTACTTCGAAAAGCAAGGTTTATGGGATTTCGTAGAAGAATATGCAGATCTAAAAAAGGAAGAAATTATACAATAATCACATGCTATCATTTTTAATAGCTAATTAACAAAGGGACTCCAATTATGGAGTCCCTTTGTTAATGGGATAATGCTTTAGTTTATCTAATTATAACAATATTTGTAAAAAGTGTAAAGGGGTCCTAGTTTGGAGGGGGAATTATTTAATCTTTTTTATTTAATAAAAGGGATGATATTTAGTTATCTGCGCTTCTTAATTATGTTTTTTATTACAATTTGAAGTAAATTTCAGTTAATCTTATTTATTTTATAGGAATTATAAGTTATACTAAAAGTAGGTGCAAAATGTACCATTTGAAAAAGAGTGCATTGCAAAAAGGAATCCGTAAAGGATTCCTTTTTTGTTTCTTTTAAAATGAAGCAACGTTCTAATTATCTCTTTCTTTTTTTATGAATGAACTACCAATGTATAAATTTAAAAGGTATTTTTGGAAAATTTCCATATTCCTGTAACAAAACAAAGGTATGTTATGTGTGTTAAATATAAAGAGAAAGAAGGAAAAGTTGTGAAAAAAGTTTTGCCAATTGTTGCGTTATTAGGCATGATGAGTTTTAGAGTACAGGAAATGAATGTAAGAGCTGATACATACCACAAGGGCGATTCAAAAATTAGTTTTTGGGATTCGAAAAGAAAGGGTACTAATTTCATGAATAGTACGTCATTACCTGAAAACTATAAAAGTGCAAAAGAAGCTAATATTGAATATGTACGTTTAGCACCTGATAAATGGGCAAAAGATAAAGATTTTCTATTTGGGGATAAACCAGATACTTCTGGAAAGGATTTTCTGATAGGTAATGCAGATAACTATCGGGGATTAGTAAAGGAAGATCTAGAAAAATTAAAGGCGGATTTAGATGCCGCACAATCACAAGGAATGAAAGTCGTTCTTACAATGTTATCCTTACCTGGTGATCGATGGCGCCAATTTAATAATAATAAGAATGACGACAGAATATGGGAAGAAGAGAAGTATCAAGAACAAGCAAGTCAATTTTGGAAGGACCTCGCTCTGGAACTAAAAGATCACCCCGCGGTGGTTGGTTATAATATTATAAATGAACCACATCCAGAAACAGCTAAAAATAATAGATATAATGATTTTTGGACGGAAGATTACGAGAAATGGTATGCAAAAGTAAAAGGAACGACAGCTGATTTAAACAGATTTTATGAAAAGGTGATTAACTCCATTCGTGAAGTGGACAAAGAAACACCGATTATTTTAGATTCAGGTTTATATGCTACTCCATGGGCCTTTAAATATTTAAAACCAGTAGAGGATAAAAAAACACTATACGCATTTCATATGTATGAACCATATGAATTAACGAGCCAAGGTCAAAACAAGGAATATCAATATCCAGGATTAGTAAAAGTAGGGGATTTAGAGAAACCTGTAATGTGGAATAGACAGGGATTAGAGAAGTTTTTGAAGCCAATTCAACAATGGTCTAAGAAAAATCATGTACCATCTAATCGAATTATTGCAGAGGAGTTTGGAATTAACCGTACTGTTCCAGGTGCTACCCAATACATGCAAGATCTTATTTCTATCTTTAACCAAAAAGGATGGCATAAATCATTCTATGCATTCCGTGAAGACACATGGACAGGGATGAATTATGAATTGGGAACAGAAAAAATAAAATGGGATGAAGAGGGTAAACCGATGCGTCAAGATAATTCACTCTGGGATGTAATAAAAAAAGATTTACAAACGCGTAAATAGTTTAGAATATTAGGTTTAAGGACTAAATATAAGCATCTAATTCAAATAGAATTAGATGCTTTTTATTTCGAAAAAAGGTGGAGTTGAATTAAAGGTTCCATCTTTTCTTTTGCATAAAGAGTACCAATCAGGTTTATTTACAACGAAAAATAAGATTTTTAGAGAATAGCTTAGAAAAAATTGTGGAGGTTTAAACAAATGTGGTCACAATTGTTTAAACCTTTAAAGTAAAATGGAAGTTGGACAGTTGCTATACAGGCAGCAAATTTACAATATGTTTCGGCTGAGCCTTCGGGAAATATAATAGCAAATCGTAATGCAGTTAATGAATGGGAGAAATTCGAATTAATTCCGACTGGGGAATTATATACGTACGCTTTAAAAACTAAAAGTAATGGGAAGTATGTTTTGTTTGAGCCAAATGGTAGAGTAGTAGCAGATCGTACATCAATTGGTGCATGGGAAAAGTTTATCTTATATAATGGTGGAGACAATAGGATATATGTATTACAAGCACTAAGTAATGGTAGATATATATCAGCAAATGGTGGTAGAGAATTAACAGCTACTAGTTATGTAGCTGGAAGTTGGGAAAGATTTGTTATTGTATACTTCTAAACTTTGAAGTGTTATATATCTAAATGATAATGGCATGTTTAGTTGGTATAAATACCTAATACAAGTGTATATTAACGTGTAAAAGGGCTGCAAATAATTAGCAGTCCTTTTTGCATGGACTTACTGAGGTTATAATGAGAAGAAAAAGAACCCTATAGGGTTCTTTTTCAAGGCATATTAACAGTAAGGAGAATCATGAAATGCTACTTCAAATCTTTATTAGGGGAAAGATTTTGAAAAAGCTTAACATGTATTTATTTTTCCATAAATGTAAGATGTAGTAAATTGATGATATTTATACTTACTATTACTAATATTCAATTAAGATAGTTAATACTATTTATATAGTGTTAACTGGTGTATAGTACAGTATAGATTTAGAAATTTAATATTAGATTACATTTGTTAAAAAAGTTAATAGATATATTATTTCAAATTCTAACTAACATTTAAACGATTTTAATTGAAATTGGTTGTGTATTAACCCTTATAAGCCAATAAAAGTAAATAAAATAAACAAAGACCCTGTAATAAATACAGGGCCGGATACAGGGTTAAGGGAACGCATAGTTTCTTAATATCATAGTAGCATATATTCTTTGTATAGCTACATGAGGATTTTGACAGAATTAAGAACAAGACAGAAAATCTGTAGGAAAGCAAATATAGTGCTGGAAATGTGATTTTAAATTAAGCTATAGGTATATTGAAATGGATGAAAACTCTTGAGTACCATGATTAAATTGCCTTTAATTATGAGGTTTAGGTTAGAGGGATAATTGGATCTTACTGAAAAGAAAAAATGTTTTTTAGATTAAAAGAAGAAAAGACACCTTTTGGGTGTCTTTTCTTTAAGTAAACAGTTCACATATTGCTGAATTAGATACGAAACTATAATTCGACTACGAAGTAAATCCTAACATAATCTGAACAGAAAAAATATGTAATATTACATTTTTAGTTTTTAATTATTTTATTCAATATAGAGAAGCAACGTAAATAAAAGGGCATGCAGTCGTATCTGCAGCCCTTTTTAGGAGGAATTCAAGACACCATTAGGACACGTATTGGTAAACAGGTTCAAAAATAGTATGTGTGAAAAGAAAAAGTCCTATACCAAAAGTAGACAGGACCTTATCTTTTTTACATTTTAAAAAATGAAATTCTGTCCTTTTGAAATCAGTACAGCACACACTTGGTTTGAAATGAAATTAGAAAAAGTATACATGAAAATGGCAGACAACTATTTTGTTGCCTGCCGGTGCCAGTGGGTTGAATGAGTTAGTCAATTCAATAAATTGTGCTATCCCATTACCAGAAGAGTGAAGCCACTAGTTCAAACGGCTTAGACATAGTTTGTCTAATAAAGAAAAAATTATGAGTAGAAATTTTGTTTGCTCTATATGAAAAGATAAATAGATATTCATCAGACAAGGATAATTTAGCATATCTTGAATAGGGTGTAGGAACGAATTAAAGAAAGGGATATTTGTTTAGGAAGGGACTGACTCAGGAGTGGGACTTTCGGACAGGGTTTGGGGAGCGGTGATTGCCTTTGGCATTGCGACTAATATCGTTGCTTGTATAATGGCAGTATACATTCAAAAATATGAGCTAATGATAAATCATCTTACAAATATTTTATTTTTAATAATTATCTCTTTAACGTTTATAAAGATGAAAATTAACAGATGGGTGGCTTTAGGATTTACATTAGTTGTAATAGAGAAAGGTATTAAAGCGGGCTATGACTTCTACACACATAATTATTATAGTGTCAGTTGGAGTTTAGCTATCATTGTCTATTGCATATACGAGATGGAAAAGTATCATATTGAAATAAACGAATAGGCGCAACAAAAAGGTGTTAGTAGGTGGAATTCTTTTTAAAATACTATAAAAAAGACACTACAAGAGTGTCTTTTTTTTGAAAATACTCTATAATTAACTTTGGGGAAGGTAATGTTAGAGTATTCGTTTAGCATTATCTTTATATTTGATAAACCATGAAATCGAAAGATTTTGTGGTTTATTTTATGAACAATAGATATTAAAGTATTGGCAGTGAGTTATTAATCATTTTAAGCATTAGGAGAGAATGGATTAAAAGTCTAACATCGAATAACGGTTCCGGAATATAGTGTTGCGAAATGATCTCCCATATCCCAAACGGTACTTGCCTGTATATAGCCCTTAAAGCCTTCTGAAGAATAATAAATCTCTTTTGGTATACTTTCTTTAGTTTGGGAATGTGCTTTAGAGTACTTTACATAATGGTTTTTAACAACTTTTGCTTCTGGAACAATAGTGTTTTTTTGTTCCAATTTTGGCCTAGCACTAGAAGGTGGTATGAATTTTACAGAATCTTGGTAATTAGGATCTAAGGTGTCAGCTTGTACACTGTGTGACGAAACAAAGGTGCTTAGACTACTTCCCGCGATTAAAGTTGCAAATACTAACTTTGAGAATTTTGTTAATCTACTCATTCTATAATCTCCTTTTTATTATTTTGTAAGGTATCTCCTTACACCTCACAGTCTATATCCACTACAAAAGGGTGTACATACATATTGATAGACAAAATTCTACAAAATACCGCATGTTTTTGGGGTTTATGTATAATAATCCAATGTCTAATAATCTACCAAAAGTAAAAAGGTAGGTCTTATATAAAAGAAAATGAATAATTTATGCAGGTAATGTATATGGAATTATTGTTTAAATATTCTAAAATGAGTTGATAAAGATGTTGGTAGGTTTTTTGGAAAACAAATAATTCCCTAGGTGAAATTTGGAGGGAACATTCTCTGTTAGAGTTTTTATAAGGGAATTCATTTTCGTAGATTCAAAATGTAAAAATAACTAAAAGAGCAAGTGTTTCAATGAGTAAAAAGCTATGTTGAGTCTTTTTTCTCTGTTGGTGGTCGTCTAATCAATGAAATGACGGATGCTTATGATAGTTTGTGTCTAGCAACATTCGTGTATAAACGAATGAATTAAGAAAAGGGTGAAATATTGGATAACTCGAAATGGATGCCTTTAAGTAATGTTGATGATGATGAGGAAATTTGGGTAGGAGCAAGAGTTAGGTTGTACAATGTTGGTATGAATAGAGAAGATAAAGAAAATAATTTCTATGAATATATTATTTCTTATATCTACGACAACACTAACTACTTACAACTAACTAATTTAACAACAGGAAAAGCAGGTTATATTATTTGTGTCATTGAAAAAGAATTACCAAATAATTATGCTTTGGGCAGAACATTAAAGCAAAGAATAGGTTTAGAAAATACCTATTTTAGATTTGAATAATCAACAAATAAGGGAAGCACCAACTCTAAGGTGTCTTCCCTTATTTAATACTTTTTATCAATAATCAATATTAACAGAGCCTAAATAAAAAAGTGAGAAAAATGATAAACACTCTTCTCACTTTCATCAATTAGGGTGGCATATACATAAATATGCGTTTGGGTGGATTTTGGATGAAAAATCCACATGCATAGTATAACAAAAAAATTATGGCTTTTCGCATGTAATATTGCATATGAAAAATAGTAAAGTTTTAAATTTTAATATTAACAACTTATATATATGTGTTACAATGTAATTCTCTAATTTATTTTATTCTCCTATTTAGAATTTATAGTTTAGTGATTCAATAAAACAAAAGTGGTTGTAATAAATAGATAAAACGATGAAATAATACAGTTAGAATGGTTAAAAGGCAGTTAAATATAAGTATTAAAAGAAATAAATTTACTTATTTATGTTTAGTGAATGTATTATGGTAAGAATTTCATCCGATTGGATTAGCGCTAAACTAGATTTTTATCCAAACAAATCCAATAATTATTTTTTAAATGAAGTATATGTTGCATCAAGTTTATTTGGAATAATTCGTAGTCTAATAATTGCTGAATCTAGAAAAATAACATATTCGAAAGGAGGACAGATAAAACTCTGTCTGTGAAAATTAAATCTCTAAATTATAAAGTATGGATAATAGGATGTAATTGTGGTTTCATTTCGAATGGTACCATAAATGAATGTGGAAAAGTAAAGGAGAAAAATTTAAATAAACTATATAAGTAGTAAAAATGAAAAGGAGAAGTAGCTAGTGTTTAATATAAAAGAAAGATTGGGGCAAATAAAGCTTAAAACGAAGTTGTCTATGGCATTTATAGCAATATTAATTATACCAAGCCTTATCGTAGGAGTATCATCTTATAATAAATCAAAAACAGATCTTAATGAAACAATTCTACAATCAGCAAAAGATAATATAAGTATTTTAGATAAGATTGTTGATGATGAATTAGAAAATAAGCATACAGATATCACTCATTTTGCAAAGGTACTCACACAAGGGGATTATAATCCTGAACAATCGCAAAATGTACAGAATAAATTTGATCAATATATACAGTTACATCCAGAGATAGAAACGATTTATACGGCATCCAGTAACAATCAATTTATTCATGCACCTGTTGGAAAAATACCAGAAGGGTTTAATCCGCTAGAAAGCAGTTGGTATAAGGATGCAGTAAAAGCAGATGGAGAGATTATTGTTTCATCTCCATATAAATCAAAGTCTACAGGAAATATGGTAATTGCAATTGCAAAGCAGAATGCAGATAAAAGTGGTGTCATTGGCGTAGATTTGAATATTAAAGATATCGTAAAAACATCCAAAATGATAAAAATTGGGAAGCAAGGATTTGTATCTATAGTTAGTCAAGATAAAACCATAGTTGTTCATCCATCACTAAAACCTGGAGAGAAATTAGATAAAACTTTAGTGGATGAATTGTACAAGACAGAAGATGGAGTAATTACTTATAGCCTCAATGGTGAAGATCGAAACATAAGCTTTAAGACAAATAAAAAAACAGGTTGGAAAATAGCTGGCGTAATGCCTACGAAAGAAATTGAAGAAGCTACCAATCCTATTTTTTATAAAACGCTTACTATAATAGGTGCTTCATTATTGTTAGGTGGAATTGTAATTCTATTCATACTCAAATCTATAATTACTCCACTAAGACAATTAGTCATTTCAGCTCAAAGAATTAGTCAAGGAGATTTAACCGAGAAAATAGATATTCGTTCAAAGGATGAACTTGGTCAATTAGGTGGTAGTTTCAATACAATGGCAGAGTCGTTACGTAATATTATTTCTCAAATTAACACATCTGCAGGACATGTAGCTGCTTCTTCTGAGGAACTAACTGCTAGTGTAGAGCAAGCAAGTGTTGCGACAGAACAAATTACAAAAGAGATGGAAGAAATCTCGAACAGTGCAGAGGTTCAAAATAATGAAGTTGAGTCTGGAGCTGAATTAATTGGTGAGGTAACACGAAATATTCAATACGTAGCTGAGAATGCTTCTGAAGTATCGGCTTCATCCATATACACTAAACAAAAAGCCAATGAAGGTGAACAATTAGTAGAACAAACTGTAACACAAATGCAGTCTATCCATCACTCTGTTTCTCAATCCGATAATGTCATAAAATTATTAGATAAGAAATCACAGCAAATTGGCAGTATATTAGAAGCGATTCAAAATATTGCGGAACAAACAAATTTATTAGCATTAAATGCAGCGATTGAAGCAGCTAGAGCTGGGGAACAGGGGAGAGGGTTTGCAATTGTTGCTGATGAAGTTAGAAAGTTGGCGGAGCAATCATCCGAATCTTCAATGGAAATTGGAAGTTTAATTAAGGAAATACAAGCAGACGTACATGAGACTGTAAAAGCTATGAATGAAGTAGGCGTAGAAGTACAGTCGGGAATTAAGGTTGCGAATGATACAAAACAAAGTTTTTATGAGATTTCAAAATCTGCAAATGATATTGTATCAAAAGTGCATGGTATGGTAGAACTATCAAATAAAATGACAACTGATGCAATGAAAGTTGATACATCGATTGATCAAATAGCTATGGCTGTAAAAGAAAATTCTTCAAGTATGCAAACGATAGCTGGTTCATCTGAGGAACAACATGCTTCTATGGAAGAGATAAATTCTTCAGCAATACAATTAGCACAGATGGCGGAAGAACTTCAAGAGTTAATTGGTGGATTTAAGATTTAAGTTGAGATTTTAGGAGAGAATGCTAGAATCTTGTTACAGAGTGGAAATGAAAAATCTTATAACATAGTAAATAAGTATAATATGTACTCTCTATGCGTATTGAACAGGCAGATAAGCCATTTAAAAACCCTCCATTTGGAGGGTTTTTAAATACATTTACATTAAATTTGTGGTGGTGCACCACCATAATCGCCAACACTATATGAAGGAGCAGGATAATGCCCATGAGTAGCAAGCTGATCTGTTTTAGAAAACTGAAAAATTCCCACCGTTAATACCCCAATAAAAGCAATGCCTGATAATAATAAGCTAATTTTTTTCATTATTTTAACACTCCTTTTGCGATTGATTTTTGTCTTGCTTGATAACAAATATGGAAATAGTCACTTACTTTTTGGTGGTTCTCTAATTGTCTACATTTTGTGGCAAATAATTCGGCGTATTCGACAACATATTCCCATAATTCTTCTTCCTCAAAGTATAAGATTCCTTCTTGAATGATTTTTTCTAATTCTTCCAATGGAATATTTTCGTTTAATTTTTTTAAAATAGAGAAGTGGTGTGTGTATTCTTCGTTATGAATTTCTCTACAAATCTGTAGTCCCTTATCAATGAGTTGGCTGGCCGTTGATTGTTCTCCTAACTTATAATGTTCCTTAGCTTGTAGGAAGATGGCCTTGAAGTGTGTAGGGATTTTCTCTGTTACTTCTGAAAGGTGACGAATAGCTAAAGTAGACATACTTTGATCAGAATACAGCCACCCCATAGTATTTTTTACGTATAACAAGGAATCTTCTTCCCTATTTTTTTGTAGTAAATCAATTGCGCAATGTAGATATTCTTCTGCTTGTTCGTACTGTTTTAAATAGATGCAGCAACCACCTAGCAAACTATTACAAAAGGCTGTTTTTACTTCATAACCTTCGTACTTTGAAAAGATTGCTCTCGATTTATTTGCGTACTCGATAGAAGCGAGATTGTTATAGGTATGGTGATAGAAAGTAGCAATTCTATAGTAAAATTCAGCATGTTCAATTTCATCTGGTATAGCTACCAATATTTTTTCTGCTAGTTTATAATGTTCCTCTGCCTCAGTATAATTAGATATAAAAGTGGAATGAATGGATTTGAAAAAATGATAATAGAATTGTAGAAATTGATCTGTAGGCATATCATAATCGCTAATAGTATCAAAACTATTTTGTTGAATACCAAGGCTATCTGTTAAGACCTTGTAACGAAATTCGAGTAGTGAATAGTATAGTAACAAATTTTGATCCTGATGTTCTTGATCCGGCTCAATGCTTAACTTATTAATTTTTTCATCAATTTTCTTTTTTAGATTAGTAGCTTTTATAACTTGTTGAGATAGCATAGCTCGATACCAGTCGTTCAATAGAGAGGTTAATTGCTCATTTCCCTTTACTGAAACACTCATAATATACGCCCCCATTTTCTAAAAAAATCCTAATCCAATTTAATTATAAACATCATAACAAAATAGAAGAAAAAATGGAGTGATATTACAATATTTTTCAAGAAAATTCATAAAAAACAATCAATTTGTGTCGAATATACTTAGAATAAAACATCCAAAAAATTATCAAAAGATGATATGAGTCTTTATACGTTCTATCAGGTGAACTTAGAAACTGTGATTGAAGATTTATGATATTTCCTTTTCTTAAAACGGATCAATTACATATTAATTTTTAAATTATTTTATCGGATACATATAGTATGTATCCGATAAAATATATAAATCTTGCGTATGTAAATAAGAAGACAATAAAGAAAACAAAAAAGAACTTGTAAGAATTCCTACAAGTTCTTTTTTAGATAATGTAAAAGGTGAAACAGACTATGTCATTATTTGTAATAGTAAAATTATCTTACGTATGGTTTTGTTTTATTTTATTTTATCATTTTAGCCAAGAAGACTCCTTCCTCAAGGGACGTGAAGGGCCACAGTCCAGTGAGTAGGTGGGAGATGAATTGGCCTCGAACAAGAGATGGCAGGAAGCCATCTTAATTGTTCGACATATAGAAAGTATTACTCTACTATCTATCGAATGTACGTTTGGTGTATAATAGTCATATACCGAAATGGAGGTGAATCAAATAATGATTAATAAAGCCTATAAGTTTCGTATCTATCCAAATCAAGCACAAGCAATTCTAATCAACAAAACGATTGGGTGTTCTCGCTTTGTATTCAATCATTTTTTATCCTTATGGGATCACGCATACAAAGAGACAGGAAAAGGCTTGACCTATGGTATATGCTCTGCCAAACTACCTGCCATGAAGAAAGAGCTTGTTTGGCTAAAAGAAGTGGATAGTATTGCGATTCAGTCGTCTGTTCGCAACCTTGCGGATGCTTATACGCGCTTTTTCAAAAAACAAAACAGCGCACCGCGCTTTAAATCTAAGAAGAACAACGTACAATCTTATACCACAAAACAAACAAATGAAAACATTGCCGTTGTAGGGAACAAAATAAAGTTGCCGAAACTAGGCCTTGTTCGATTTGCCAAAAGTCGCGAAGTAGAGGGGCGTATTGTAAATGCTACAGTTAGACAGAACCCTTCTGGTAGATATTTTGTGTCACTATTAGTTGAAACAGAAGTACAAGAACTTCCAAAAACACATTCTTACATTGGAATAGATGTAGGACTAAAAGATTTCGCTATTTTGTCAGATGGAACACACTATGAAAATCCGAAATTTTTCCGATCATTAGAAGATAAGTTGGCGAAAGCACAGCGTGTTCTTTCTAGAAGAATGAAAGGATCTTCTCGCTGGAATAAACAACGAGTAAAGGTAGCTAGAATTCATGAATACATATCAAATACTAGAAAAGATTACTTGGACAAAATTTCAACTGAAATCATCAAAAACCACGATGTTATCGGTATAGAGGATTTGCAAGTATCGAATATGTTAAAGAATCATAAGTTAGCAAAAGCAATTAGTGAGGTATCTTGGTTGCAATTTCGATCAATGTTAGAATACAAAGCAAAATGGTATGGCAAACAAGTCATTGTCGTATCGAAAACATTTGCTTCTAGCCAATTATGTTCTTGTTGTGGATATCAAAATAAAGACGTTAAAAATCTAAACCTACGTGAATGGGACTGTCCTTCTTGTCGTACACACCATGATAGGGATATTAACGCAAGTATCAATCTAAAGAGTGAAGCGATAAGGCTTCTAACCGCAAGGACTGCGGGGTTAGCCTAATCAATTAGAGTTCGATAGAACTCTTTACTTAGGAATCCCTCACTTCTAAACGAAGTGAAAGTGGGGGTAGTTCAAAGAAGATGTACTATATTGAAGATTTGTTCTTATTGTTGATTAAAGGGAAATTTAAGACTGGTAAGGGGAAAGTGCATAAAAGAGAAAGTCTCCTTTATTTATTCTGAAAAGATAATTCAAAAAGCTATTTGTGTATAGAATAAGCTATGCATAAATTCATCAACATTGGTGATAATAAATAAGAGAATCAATATATAAGCATAAACTTGTTAAAGCTCAGTGTAATTCTATAAATAGTAGATGAAATTATCTGAAAAATAACATTATTTACTTTTCGAGTAGGATAAGTAGAAAAAAAGGAAGTTTTTCTTTGAAGAAAGCTCTTTTGACAGGAATAGATTTTTTCATAACTAGAACAAATAAATTAATAATCACATATACTGTATTGTCGTTAAAGCAAGACATTATTTTCTCAGAACAAGGGAATCACTAGAAAAATACGTGATTCCTTTATTCTTCAATATAATGTCAATAGTTGATTTGAAATAACCGAAGAAATAAAATTTTTGTTAATGGACAATCACATAATTTTAGGTATAGTAGGTTTATAATTTAGACTATAAAAATTAATGTATCTTTTATTATTTTAACCAAGAAGACTCCCTCCATAAGGAACTCACAGCAAGTATGGGTAAGTGGGAGTAGTTCAAAGCATGCAATATTGTTTGATTTGGCTAATACATAGATTTATCATCTCAGAACTGGTGTAAGAATTATAATGTTTATACCATTCTATTGTATTTTCTAAAGTCTGTTGTAGGGACCATTTTGGCTGCCAATTAAGATTGAATTTTGCTTTGCTAATGTCAAGATTTAGTAAATTTGCTTCATGAAAATTTATTGGACCTATATTTTCTGCTGTCCAATCCCCGCAGCCCCAAATATCTAGTAAACTGGTCACTAATTTTTCTACTGGAACAATATTGCTTAGGGATGGCCCGAAGTTCCATGCTCCTGAATAAAGGATACCATTATTTATAATTTTTTCTGTAAGGAGTAAATACCCGCTTAAGGGTTCTAGTACATGTTGCCAGGGTCTAATAGCAGTAGGGTTTCTAATAATAATGTTTTTGTTTGATTCTAATGCTCGTATACAATCAGGAATAATTCTATCTATTGACCAATCACCACCACCAATTACATTACCAGCTCGAACGCTTGCAATTATTTTCTTGTGTTGAGAAAAGTTTTCTTCTGAAAAGTAAGAATTTCGATAGGAAGAAATTAAAAGTTCGCAGCATCCTTTGCTTGAGCTATATATGTCATGGCCGCCCATAGGGTCAATTTCACGATAACCCCAAGGCCATTCTTTATTTTCATAGCACTTGTCACTTGTCACCATAATTCCTATTTTAGCTGATTCATGTAATCGAATTGCCTCTAGTACATTCATAGTCCCTACAACGTTTACCTCGTATGTTTCTCTAGGATATTCATATGAATAATTAACTAGAGGTTGGGCAGCTAAATGGAATACAATTTCAGGTTTATAATCTGTAAAAACCTTATTTAATTTATTAAAATCTCTAATGTCTCCACGAATATCAATTATATTATTTTGAAGGTTAGTAATGTTAAAGTTATCATTCTTATTTTTAGGATCTAATGAATATCCGATTACAGTAGCACCTAATTCATTCAACCATAGGGATAACCAAGAACCTTTAAAACCAGTATGTCCAGTAATTAAAATTGTTTTTCCGTAAAAAGCATTATTAAAGTTTTGGTTTAACAATTAGTCCACCTCCTTTAGTACCCTATTTTTAGGGGGTTAGGTATAAATGTTTATTATTTTTATACCAATTAACAGTTTTTATAATTCCTTCTTCAATATTAATTCTAGGTTCCCAGGAAAGAGAGTTTTTTATTTTTTGCACATCCGCTTCAGGAACCCATCTTTCATTTGTTCTAGAGGAAATTGCACCGTAATTTGGTCTGGAATTGGTTTTCAAATGTTTGAATAATAATTCTACATAATGTTTCAAGGGGTGAATAGTGCCGCTCCCAATATTAAAAATTTCATTTTGTACAGTAGTATTTTCTACTGCTAGGATACAGGCATCTATTACATTTTCTATATAACAATAATCTCTTAATTGATTACATAAAGTTAAATTTACATCTTTGTTTTGTAATACTCGCAAGATTATATAGCTAAAAATTTTATGCGGCTCTTCGCCTTCTCCGAATATGCCAAAAGGTCTTAATGTTATAAGATTAATATTGTTTTCGCTAGCAATTTGATGGGCGAGTATAGTAGCAGCAGCTTTGGTACTTCCATAGATATCCACAGGAGTTAGTAACATATTTTCATGAATAGGTTCCATCTTGTTACCGTATTCAGAACTACTCCCAAAATTGATGATTTTTTTACAATTCACCAATTTTGCTGCTTGAATAATGTTACAAGTCCCTATAACATTTGTTTCTATAGCATGGATGTAATCTGTATGGGCAGAATTTACACCATAGGCTGCCAGGTGAAAGATATAATCGGGATTAATTTTCTTTATTGCATCTTGTACTTGTTTTTTATCTCGTATATCTATTTCATAGGTTTCAATATATTTTAGAATATCCTTTAGTCTCCAAGAGTTTGATGGTGTTCTTATGAAAAGAACAATTTTTGCTTGTAAATTTAAAAGTCTTCGTGCCAAGTGAGAACCAATAAAACCGTATCCACCAGTAATAAGGAAAGTTTTATTTTTAAATGAAGCAATCATAGTGATAATCTATCCTTTATTAAGATGTATTTTTAGTTGCTGAAATAAATAGATTTATTTTTAAATAAGGAAAGTATCAGTCTTAATTGTGATGAGGGGAGGGGTATTTAAAATAATTTTTTATTGTTGTTGTATCAATTTGATCAGCAAATAAAGAGGAGGAAGGTTTTTGAAAAGTATTATGAAGGGTATGACATGTCTTATTCAATTGTTCAATATAAGGAATGTATATATAATCTAAAACTGCTGGAGGTAATTCTAAAGTTTCGTGTTTCCATAAATCGAACTCATTTGGATTAATAATTTGCATACTTCCAAAATGAAAAGCTATTAATTCATCTTGATCAATAAAAACTTTATTATCTGTTTTGGATATAGAACTGCTATTTAAAATGACATTCCAAGGTGCTGCATCAATACCTCTATGAGTCATGATTTTTATATTAGAAAAGATGTTAGGAATGTGATTTAAATATTTTTGATCACCCCATCTATCCATTTCAACATCATAATGATTATTACAATATTCTAGGCATTTATCTTTCCACCATGTTAAAATTTCTTTACTATTTTGATCGTTTTTGAAGCCTACTAAACCAGCTTGGTATATACCGTGTATGCTTTCAATTTCAGTAGAGCTTCTTTGAGGGCAAAGGAATACAGAGTATTTCCACCACTCATCAAGAATGATATTAGGTGCTGTAAAGAAATACATATCAGCATCACAATATATAATGTGATCAACTTCCGGATAAAGACTAAGGACATGTAGACATAGGGGCGCTTTTAATGTCCAACAATACTCTTGTAAAATTCTATCATTTTTTATACTGAGGAGTTCATGATTTTCAATTTCTTTTACCGGAATTAGTATGGCGTGCTTTAATTTTAATTTCTCTAATATTTGATAAGTTAGATCATCCATACAACAGATCCATACAGTAAATTTAGCGTTGAAATTTTCTAAGGAATAATAAGAGGTCAATCCTTGAATTAATCGTTCTTTACTTATAATCATGGAAAAGTTCATAAAATGATTGGATTGATTCATTTTTCTTCTTAATTGTGAATCTTTATATAAAGTTTGAGCTTTATTTATATCTTTTTTACTTAAAAATTGTTTAGTATCTTTATTGAATTTATCCTTTAATTGCTTTAAAACAAATTGAATTCTCTCTAAATACGGAGTGTAAATATGGTTTAATATATTATTGGGTATTGAAATTTCTCCCAAAGACCAAAGATCAAAATCATTTTCAGTAAAGATAGTAATACATGCAAAATGGTAAACAACTAGTTTGTCGTTTTCAATAAATATATCATTTTTAGTCTTGTCAATTTTATAATCGTTATTATATATACAGTTCCAAGGCGCAGCATTTATACCTAAGTTATTTGAAATTTTTACTTTTGGAAAATATATAGGGATATAATCTAAATACTTTTGGTCTCCAAATTTCCCCTCTTCAGCCTCGGCACTGCACCAATCTATACATTTATTTTTCCACCATCTTACACTTTTTAGTCCATAGAGATCATTCTTAAATCCAATTAGACCAGCCTGATATTTTCCGTACATTTTTTCTACCCAATCACGATCTCTTTGGGGGGTTAGGAAGATAGAATGGTCACCCCATTCCTCAAAAATAATATTAGGGTCAGAGAAAAAGCATAAATCACCATCACAATATAGAATAGATGGTAAATCATAATTGACCAATAAATATTCTATCAAGACAGATTTTAAAGTCCAACAATATTCATTTACTTTTCTTTTTCTCTTAATTGCTTTTAGTTCACGATCTTCTAATTCTTCAACTTGTAAAAGGTTTACATTAATTAAACTCATTTCTTTTAATAGTGAATATGCAAAAGGATCTATACAACAAATCCACAATGTGAATTTTTCTGAGTACTGCATTAATGATTGCTGTAAAGCAATAATTTTCAAGACATACTCACTACCTACAATGACGCAGAAATGATTATTTAGATCATGTTGTTGATTATAGAATTGGGGATTAATTCTTTTTTGAGTATTTTTTTTGGAGAGATTTGAAGCTTTAATTCCTGTTGAAAGTGGGTTAACTATTTTCTCATTAGAGGGGATGTACAATCGAGGTAAACTTATTTTTTTATCATTAGAGTTCAATGCTTATTCAGTCCTCTCCACTAAAATTTATTTGGATTCCAACTTTCATTTACAGTTTTTAAATCTTTAGGTGTATCGACACTAGCCCAAAAGTCATTGTGTTCATAGACGGCGAGCTCATTGTCTTTTATTAAATTTCGAAGAGGATCTTCTTCTAGAACACAATCATCATTATTACTTAAATAATTGAATATTTCTTTGTTAAATACAAAAAAACCGCCATTAATTACTTCATCAAGTAATGGTTTTTCTTTAAAATCAATAGCAATTCCATCTTCGACCGCCAATAGGCCGTATTGACTATTTTTTTTAATTCCAGTTAATGTAGCAATTTTTCCTTTTTCTTTATGGAATGCTATTAGTTGATCAATATCTATATTGGCTAATCCGTCACCATAAGTTAATAAAAAGGTTTCACCCTGTACAAAGGATTCAAGTTTTTTTAGTCTTGCCCCGGTCATTGTATCAATTCCTGTATCTATAAAGTGTATATTCCAATTTTCTAATTTCTGAAGTAGCGTATATTGACTGGTTTTAAAATTCAAACTAAAGTCATTCTCTTTCCAGCTAAAGTCCATAAAATATTCCTTAATTTTCTCACCTTTATATCCTAAGGGTAAAATGAAATCAGAATGTCCATATTTTCTATACCAATTCATTATATGCAAGAGGAGAGGCTTTCCTTGAACTCGAACTAATGGTTTGGGAATGTCCTCTAAAATTCCTTGCATCCGAAGCCCTTTTCCGCCACACAAAATTATGACTTTCATAGATTTATTTCCTTCCTCTCTATATATTTTACTAATTTAAACTATGTAGTTTGTTTGGTAAATGTATACACGGTTGTACCATAATGACAATCAACTAAAAAAAATATGTTAGATTTATAATTCAGATGCTGATTAAACGTGGAGAATACACACTGTAGTTTATCATTAATTATATGTAAATTAGGTTCTTTTAAAATCTATGCTTTAGTTTATTTAATATTAATGAAAGAAATTGCTTGTTCTTAAGATAAAAGAAGGGGAAGGAAATCAAGGGAATTGAAGAAGCTTATAATGAAATATCCAAGAAGACAAAATATAAGATAAAGTATGGAAGTAAGTAGTCGTGAATGCACTACATAAGCAGAATATGCTGATCGCATAAATGATTATACAGAAATCAATAGAAGAATAACAAAGGGAATTAGCCATTTAAAGGAAAATGGAACAACTATTTTTACATTTTATAAATTCAAAAAAGAGCACCGCATAAAGGTGCTCTAGTGATGGAACTAATTTTGTAAAGAACTATTTATTCAATAAAGAAGGACTTACGAATTATTATATGAACGTTTTGTTAATTAAGTGTGTATCAATTAGACAGGAATTTTATTTTTCTACACCTATTTGATTTTACGGGCCAAATCATGTTAAAAGTAAGAAGAAAATTATTAAGTTAATGTTATTTTGTTTAAAATAACATCCCAATCGGAATCATCACCTTCCCATCTATCCTGATAACGTGGGAGTTCAATTGAACAAACCCTCGATATTCCCCAATTTTGTTCAACAATATTAGATATACCCTCCTTGAAATTAACAATAAGAATATTAAAATCCTTATTTGTAATTTTAGATAATACGTTTTGTAATTCAACCGCTTCATCTCGATTTCCCCAAATTCTAATGAATAAAATGGATTCACTACTATTTATTTTTTCAAGGAATCGATTAATTCTAGTGTCTAATTTAGCTTTAAAAGAAGGATAGGTTGATTTCAAATCCTTTTCGGAATTAATAGGAAAATCATGCATTGAAAAACAATTATAATAAGTGTCCTTTATACAGTAGGTAATTCGTTCTGCCCATTTAATTTGATTATCAAATTCTGATTCAATAAGACCGTAACTTTCTGAACCTTCTATAACCATATTTTCCAACTTCATGAATTTTTTAAATCGATTTTGAAGTAATCTGTTTACATCTGAAAGTGATGGATAATAAAACCAATCTAAAGGTCCAGAAAATGTTCTTAAATTGTGTCTTTTGATTTGGTTGGTGACTTGACACAATCCTCCTAAACTTACAATTACGCCATAGGATTTTTGTATATCTTCTAGGTTCATCCTCATCATCCTTTATAAAAGTAATTTAAATTATCTGTTCAGTATATGATGCAATAACATATTGATGTGGACCTATATATCACAGTACATAGAGCTAAGACATTTGTATAAATTTAAAAAGTCAAATACCTAAGTTGAGGGATTTCATCTTTGACGTTATATCATGGAGTTATTATTGGAATGAAAGCTGGTAGGGATATTGCGCCAGAGTTATATATTCTCCAGTAACTTAATTTAGAAACCTGTTCTTGATTACTGTAGTAAAATTGTTGTTCTTTTAAAAGAATCCTTAGATAAAAAAGAAAAATCTATTGGCTAGCATTTAACCAGTAGATTTTTCTTTTCATCTTCATAATTTTCCTGCCTCTCTTAAAGTTATGATATATAATCTTTTAAAGACTGACACGGTGCATTTTTTTTCATAATGCACGCAAAAAAATCAGTTTAAGAATTATGTGAAATCGTGTCAAAAAATTAAAGGTAATTATATATGTATTTAAGATGATATCCATCTGTGTGTATTTTTTAAATTTTTAGATAAATGCAATGATAATGGCTTCTTAAGAATTAATTTAGCACCTTGTTTATTTAGAAAAGCCCTATAAACCATTTAGTTCATAGTAAAAGTAATATATTTGATATTAAATGTCTTGCATAATGCGATAAAATTTCACAATTTTTTATCAATATATACAGAAAAAGGTAACGAAACTTAAGCGATATTTAATACTTTTCATATTTGTGAAGTATGTGAATTTGTTTATTTTAACATCTAAGATGTTAGATTTTGTTTTTTAAACATTACTTATCCGGATTCATGAAAAGTATTTTAATGCATTATTTTTATTTTATATAATAATATTTAATTTTAATATTAAAACTAAAATATGGAAGTAACATAGGGGATTTACGCATATAGTAATGTTGATGGTAAAATTAACAAAATTTTCATTTAAATCAGATAAAACTATGATGTTTTTAACTTATAATCATGTTACTACGATGAAAAAATGGCTACTAATTAGTTAATTTAAAAATCAATTTTAGATAGGAAGAGGATAATGAAGACCAGAGATAGTTATAAAATTATTGTAATTGGTGCTGGGACAGCAGGACTATCTTCTACTGCACATTTATTACGAAATGTACCCCTATTGAAAGAAAGTATAGCAATTATTGATCCATCAAAAAAACATTACTTTCAGCCACTATGGAGTTTAGTGGGGGGAGGAATTGTTTCAAAGGAAAGTACGATGCGTAATCAGGAATCGCTTATTCCAAAAGGGGCAACGTGGATCCCTAAAAGTGTTGTTGAGTTATTTCCATCTGAAAATAAGATACTTTTAGATGACGGACTGCTACTTGAGTATGAAATTCTTATTGTAGCAGCTGGTATCCAAATAAATTGGGACAGTATTAAAGGCTTAAAAGAGTCTATTGGCACTAATGGGGTATGTAGCAATTATTCTTATACATATGTTGATTCTACTTGGAGAGAAATCGAAAAATTTAAAGGAGGAAATGCGCTTTTTACCCACCCTAATACTCCTATTAAATGCGGTGGTGCTCCACAAAAAATTATGTACTTAGCAGAGGAGTATTTTTGTAATAGTGGTGTAAGAAACAGAAGTAAAGTAATATTTTATTCTGCAAACAATAACATATTTCAGGTTCCACGATATGCAAATACTTTAGAACAAGTACTAGAAAGAAAGCAAATTATAACGAATTATAATAAAAATCTAGTGGAAATTATCGCCGAAAAGAGAGAGGCAATTTTTGAAGATACGCAAACACTAAAAAGAGAAACCGTACCATATAGTATGATACATGTTGTTCCGCCAATGGGGCCACCTAATTTTATTAAAGAGAGTGAGATAAGTGATCATCAGGGGTGGGTAGATATAAGCCCTTATACTTTGCAGCATGTGCAATATAAAAATATTTTTGGACTTGGAGATTGTACCAATTTACCTACCTCTAAAACTGGAGCAGCAATTCGAAAACAAATACCCGTCTTAAAACAAAATATTATGGACGTACTTAGCGGAAGAGATTTACAGGCTAAATATGATGGATATACATCATGTCCGATTGTTACAGGATATAAAAGTCTTATACTTGCTGAATTTAACTATGAACATGAGCCTCAAGAAACGTTTCCATTTAATCAAGCGAAAGAACGGTATAGTATGTTTTTACTTAAAAGATATATGTTGCCATATATGTATTGGAATTTAATGTTGAAAGGGATTCTATAGGAGAAGATAAAAAGTGGTTACAAAAATTGAAAATTAATTTGAAATAACTAATTGGAGGGAATAGCTATGCTTTTAAAATATTTTTATGATGAAAAATTAGCACATGCTTCCTATTTAGTCGGTTGTCAGAAAGAAGGCGTAGCAATCGTTATTGATCCTAGTCGCTATATAGAACAATATATAGAATTTGCTAAGAAAGAGGGGATGGAAGTAATTGCTGCGGCTGAGACTCATATTCATGCTGATTTTCTTTCTGGGTCTAGAGAACTTTCTACTCTTTATCATGCAAATTTATACGTATCTGATGAAGGAGATTGTGATTGGAAATATCAATATCTTAACGAAGGTCGATACAAATTGGTTAGAGAGGGTACAGAGTTTAAAGTAGGTCATATAAAATTTGATGTAATTCACACCCCAGGGCATACGCCTGAAAGTATTTCTTTTTTAGTAACTGATACAAGTCAAAATAACTATACGAATGATAAGCCGATAGGGATATTCACAGGTGATTTTATATTTGTAGGAGATATAGGAAGGCCGGATTTATTAGAAACTGCAGTCGGTATGAAAGATACTGCAAAAATAGGAGCAAAACAATTATTTGATTCTATACAAAAAATAAAAATACTTCCTGATTATTTGCAAATATGGCCATCACATGGTGCGGGAAGCGCATGTGGAAAAGCATTAGGAGCAATTCCAACTTCTACATTAGGTTATGAAAAGATGTTCAATTGGGCATTTCAGTGTAATGAAGAAAGTGATTTTATATCGACTTTATTGACAGGACAGCCAGAGCCTCCAAAGTATTTTTCATTAATGAAGAATTTAAATAAGTATGGTCCGCCAATTCGTAAGAAGAGAAAAAGTACTGCTATTAATACAGTAGAAGAACTTCAAGAAATTTTGAAGAGCGTTTATCAAATAGTTGATATAAGGGATGTAGAGAGTTTTGCTGCAGGTCATATCGAGAAGTCAATTAACATACCTTATAACAATTCTTTCACAACTTGGTGTGGATGGTTATTAGATTATAAAAAAGAAACTTTAATAATTCTAGATGAGGAAAAAGTTAAAGTAGAGGCAGTTATTAGAGAATTTGAATCTATTGGGTTAGATAATATTATTGCTTTTGCACCCTTAAAAGTAATACAAAGACTTGATAGATTTGAAAGTTACAAAGAAAAAACATCGATTGAATTATATCCGCATATAAAAGGTGGAAGCGTTAAGGTTATCGATGTGCGTAGTAAAAAAGAGTGGGAGGAAGGACACCTTCATGATGCAATACATATCACTTTAGGTAATCTATTTGAACAACTAGATTATATACCGAAAGATTTTCCAATAGTTTTGCAATGTCGAACCGGATTACGTTCCGCTATAGCAGCTAGTATTTTACAAAGAGCTGGTATAAAGGAAGTAGTGAATTTAAAGGGAGGATTTCTTGCATGGAAAGAAGAAGGGCTTCCTTATACAACATGCAATCTCAATGTGTAGGAAAATATTATATGCTAGGTAAGAATAATTAAAAGAAGTTATAGATGACGTGTTAGAAAAGGGAATCATAATTGTCGCAGATTCAGGAAATACATTAGGATTATTAATTGATTATCCAGTTAAATATGAAAATGTAATATTTGTTTTAGCATTAAATAATTTAACATTGGATCCATCTTTTATGGAATGGCAGTGTTGGAAGTACTTAGGTATTATCAATAAGAACCCAATTTAAAATTCTCTTGGATGCAAGAGAATTTTTTTATTGGGAATAGTAAGGGGGAGGGGAGGTGCATTACATATGGGAAAAGGTAGAAGTAATAATGCTGGTAAAAAGCAACCAAATTTTGATGATTCATCTAATTTTGCTAAACAAAGCCAACCGACAGAAAAGAAGAAGAAATAAGAACAGGAGCTCTCTTGATAAAGGGAGCTCCTGTTAAAAGTGGACTGACGTTTCAGAATAACATATCGATGGATTAACCCAATAGCCATAAATACAAGGTTTTAATTTTTCGAAGGGCACCTAATTTAATATTATTGTCCCGCTTTTTTATACTTATTGACGCGTTAAATCCATTTAAAATGCTCCTTAATGGCGTTGGGCGTGACCTTCATTAAAATTTTTTAAACCTAATGGGACTTACCATTAAGAGGGCGAGGATTAAAGTAATCCATGCATTACTATATGAAAACAATGCCATACCAGCCAATGATAATCCTGCAGCTGGAATAGGTAATCCCTTAAAATATCCAATAGTTGGTTTAATACTAAATTTAGCTAATCTTAAAGCACCCATTGTTGGGAATAGGATAAATGCCAAAGAAGTTAAAATAGAAGGTGTTGCTATCGTATGAAATAAAAGCGCAGGAGCGACGCCGAAACTAACAATATCAGCTAAGGAATCCAATTCTACGCCAAACTCACTGTTCACTTTTAATTTTCTTGCAATTCTTCCATCAAGAAAATCTAAAACAGCTGAAAAGAAAATGAGAATGGAGGCTGCTCCTAAATATTCACTCATATTCAAGGTGATTGAGAAAACACCGCACAATAAATTTCCAATCGTAAATAAATTCGGTATAACTTTTACAAGCTGATTAAACAAGTTTGTTCCTCCTAAATTAATTAAACTTCACATTTCTGTAGCAATTTCTATATATTCTTCCGTTATTCTTAAAAATATATGACCACTGTATTACTGTAAGCTAATTAAATTTCGATAAGAGAAAAATTGATTTCTTAAATGTTCCACTGGTTTATAAAAATGTTTAATCATTTTCAGTACGCGTTATTGAATATTAGCACCTGATAGTTGATATTTCGAGTAGTCAGGGATTTTCCGGTTCTGGTGCAAAAAATTCAAGGTAATTAAAAATAATCTCTAAAAAGGAGACATAATGATACTATTATTTTAAAAAGGTTCGTGGTTGGTATCGAATATAAAAAAATAGAATTTTTATACAAAAATCACCCGAAAGGGTGCCTTTTGTACCTCTTAAAATGACTGAAGATGTGTTTACTTGAGTTCATTAGGTAGTTAGAGGTTGATAGACTATCTTTAACGAAAATGTTGAGTAGTTCATCTTCATTATATATCAATTTAATAATGATTGGGGATTTAGAAAGTTCCATGGAAAGTACATATCAACCTGATTGGAAGATTGGAAATTTAATAACTGGTGATACATTTTACTTAACACAACATTTTGGTGCGCAAATGAAAATTTTTAAAGTCCACACAAATGGTACCCTAGAACGATTCCAAACAATAGAACCAGAATTAAAATAAAATTTTTGTAGCATCAATTAAATTCATTTCTTTTTATGCAAACACACTTTCAGCGGAACTAACTTCTTCACTATTTTGCGCTGGAAAGACTTTATAAAAAATGGTTACGTTTTCTGATCTTGAAATAACCCTCTCGAATTGCAATCCTGCTTTTTCTAAAAGCTTTACTGCATCAACAATAGAAGTAATTGCTACAAAAGTTTTTCAAATAAAATTTCTAAAAGCTTGATAGGTAATACCAAGGGAAAAGACCGTAGCTACTATATGTGCAGTCCATTTAGGCATATTTAAATTTAATACGGTATTGTACAACATTCCATATACGATACAAATGATTAATATGAATGCAATGAATTGAAGAACTAATAAAAATAGCGGTTGTTCCATTTATTCTCACTTCCTTTATTTGATATATTAATATAATTTATTTAAATGTGAAAGTTTTATTTCTATGAATTTCCAAAAAATGTGATATGAAAGGCATAGTAGTAATCACAAGAATTACTGCAAAACTATAATGGAACTAAAAGTATTATGACGAGATCAGTAAAATAGTAAAGAAGGTCACCATTCACGGCGACCTTCTTTACTATGCGTTATACCCAAATAATTTTAAATCTTCTCCTGAATCTGAAATGATTTTCTCAAATCGTAATCCTACTTTTTCTAAAAGCTTTCCTGAGGCGATGTTATCTATAGAAGTAATTGCTACAATTCGTTTCATGTTGAGCTTTTGTACACCGTATTCGATTATCGCAGAAGCTGACTCGTAGCCGTATCCTTGTGAACGGAATGTCTCTAAAAAGGCAAATCCGATATCAACATCTTCTAATGAATCTCTTTTAATAAGGCCACACATACCAAGTGGAGTGAGATCTTCTTTTCGTTCTACTAAGTAAAGGCCAAATCCGAGTTTGTTATACATATCGATGGGACCGTTTACAATATAATTTTTTGCATCTTCTAAGTTTCTAACTCCTTTGTCACCGATAAACTGAATCCATGCAGGATCGTTTACTAACTCAAGAATAAAAGGAGCGTCTTTTATATCAAACCAACGAAGGTTAAGACGTTCGGTTTCAAGAACTATCAATTATTACACCACCTTTAAAAAGTTATAACAATTAGTATGGATTGTGTAAAACAAAAGTGCAACATATTTTAATGGAGCTTTGTTTGTTCACATAAAGTTCGTTTGTTTTGTATAGAGAGATATTTTATAATTAGGATTGATTGTAAAGAGTGAGATGCTTATACAATGACTCCTAGGTGACTAGGAGTTTTTACTATATAACTATCATTATTACTAAATATGACACACTACACATTCTACTCAAGGAGGTACATAATGAAGAAATTATATAATGCATCGTTTACGTATTTGATTATCGGTTTATTATCAGGGATTTTCGCTAGGGAGTATGGTAAGTATAAAGGGATTTTAGGATCTACTTTGTTAAATCTTTTGCATACACATACACTTGTACTTGGCTTTTTCTTCTTTTTAATTGCTTTAGGATTAGCAAAAGTATTCGCGTTTCATGAAGTGCAAGGGTTTAATAAGTGGTTTGTTTTACATAACATTGCATTAACATTAATGTTAGGTTCGCTAGCAGCGAGAGGGCTTCTTCAGTTAAATGGAGCTGACTTTAAAGGGTTAACTTATATTGTAGGATTTTCTCATTCGTTGATGGCAGTTACTTTAATTTGGTTTATGTTGTTAATAAAGAAATCGTTTAAAATGTAGTGGGAAAGAACTTGTAGCGTGTGCTGCAGGTTCTTTTTTGTATGTTTAGGTTTAAAAATCTAATTTTTCTAATTATTTTGTATAAAGATGGTATACTTGTTTTAAATTTAAAAAGGAGAGTTGATTATGGAAATAACAATTGAACATGTAGTAAATGAATTAAAAGGCATACTTCCTGAAGATCGAGTAGTAATAAATATGACAGTACGAGAGTTACATAGTAAAGATGAATCTTACCATGTTAGTAGTTTACCTGATGTAGTTGTTTTTCCAAAAACGACCGAAGAAGTTAGCACGATAATGAAAATAGCGAGTCAGCACGGAACAGCTGTCGTTCCATTTGGAGTAGGGTCCAGTTTAGAGGGACATGTAATTCCTTACGAAAAAGGAATTACAATGGACTTTTCTCTTATGAACAAAATACTTGAAATAAGAGAAAAGGATTTTCTTGTGAGAGTACAGCCAGGGGTGACGCGCTCTCAGCTTAATAAAGAATTGAAAAAGTATGGATTATTTTTTAGTGTAGACCCAGGAGCTGATGCAACGTTAGGAGGAATGGCTGCTACAAATGCGAGCGGAACGACAGCGGTAAAGTATGGGGTAATGCGTGATCAAGTCCGAGATTTAGAAGTCGTTCTTGCTGATGGAGAAGTAATACATACCGGGAATTTAGCGGCGAAGTCATCATCAGGTTATCATTTAAATGGTATTTTCGTAGGCTCAGAAGGAACACTTGGATGTTTCACGGAGTTAACTTTAAAAGTATACGGTATACCAGAACATGTTATGGCTGCGAGGGCATCGTTTCCAACTATAAATGATGCAGTAGAAGCTGTAATTAACATATTACAGGCAGGTATTCCAATCGCGAGAATTGAACTCGTTGATGAATTATCTATGAAACAAGTAAATCATTACAATGAAACAAGTTACAGAGAAGAACCGACACTGTTTTTAGAGTTTCACGGCAATGAAGCAGGGTTAAAGCAAGATATTGAATTTACGAAAGAAATCGTTCTTGATCATAAATGTATAGAAATTGCATTTGAGATGGAAACAGCAGCGAGAAATAAACTGTGGGATGCAAGACATAACTTAGCGTACTCTTACGTGTATAGTTATCCTGGTAAAAAGCTAATGAGTACAGACGTATGTGTGCCAATTTCGGAATTAGCTGGAGCGATTCAACATGCAAAAGAGGTATTAGATAAAGTAGGGCTTATTGGCGGTATTCTCGGTCATGTTGGGGATGGGAATTTCCATGTACTCTTAATGATTGATACAAATGATAAAGAGGAAGTGAAGAAGGCAGACGAAATAAATGAAAGTATCGTTCAGTATGCTCTTAAACGAGGAGGAACGTGTACAGGAGAACATGGCGTTGGAATCGGAAAACGAAAGTATCAAGAAGAAGAGCATGGGGCAGCATTATTTGTAATGGAGAAAATAAAGAAAGCTCTTGATCCGCAAAATATTTTGAATCCGAATAAGGTGTTTCAATTAAAAGATAGGGGCTGAGTGGATGAAAGTACTAGAAGTGATAAGTAATGTAGCTAAGTATTTTGCATTTTGGACCGGCTGCTGCACTCCCAAGTGTATTAGCAGCAGTATGGCATAACATTGCAGGGCCAATATTAGCAACCATCTGGTCAAAAAATGCAAAGAACACTTTCAGCGATGAAAATGTATCAATAAATATAGAAAAATAGGAATGATAAATAATGCAAAAACGTATTGTACATTTTGAAGGAATGGTTGTATTTTTAGCCACGATTTATATGTATTCAATATATGAGTTTAGTTGGATTATATTTTTTGTATTCCTTTTAGCGCCGGATTTATCCATGTTAGCGTATGGGATCAATAATCACGTTGGTGCGAAAATATATAACGTATGTCATACATATATCATATCCATATTAATTGTTCTAATAGGTGTCTATTTTAAGATAGATACCGTTATAATGATTGGCTTAATATGGACAGCACATATTGGAATGGATCGAATGTTTGGATATGGATTGAAATATGAGACGGATTTTAAGGATACTCATATTCAAAGATTATAATTGCTTTTGAGGAGAGGGATACGTTGAAACAGAGAATTACTATCGAAGAATATAACATCAAATGGGAAAGTGAATTTAATAAGCTACAAACTCTCATTAACGATGTGATGGAAGACAGCATTTTATCCATTGAACATGTTGGGAGTACATCTGTTAAAGGGCTTGCATCAAAACCAATACTAGATATTGATGTTGTAATAGAAGAGTACGAAATTTTTCATGAGGTAGTAAAAAAACTTGAGAAGATAGGGTACTATCATCAGTTAGAATGGAGCTTTAAAGGAAGAGAGGCATTTGGAAGAAAGGATATGTTCGTTCCATGGAACGAGGGAAATACAGTTTGGATGGAACATCATTTATATGTGTGTGATAAAAATAGTGAAGAGTTGAGAAGGCATATAGCGTTTCGAGATTACCTTCGTGAACATACTGAAGTAGCTAATGAGTATGGAAACTTGAAGGAAGAGTTAGCAAGAGAGTCGAAAAATCGATCTAGTTATATTGAAGGTAAGACCGTATTTATTACAAATATATTAGAAAAAATAAACTAAGGTAGCATGGAATACATGCTGCCTATTGTTTTGAAATAGAAAGCTGCCATTATAAAACAAATACAAACTGGCCCTGTTGATTGATGCGGTTACTAAATATAATAGGAAATAAAATAGAAAAGAGCGGAAAAGAGGGAGCTTATGTACATACCAAAATATTTCGTAATACAAGATGAAGAGATGAAGTACGAAATAATGGAACAAAATAGCTTTGCGACATTATTTTCTCAACATAACGGAGAACCATATGCAACGCACTTGCCGTTGTTATTAAATAGGGAGACCCTTACTTTACATGGTCACTTCGCACGGCCGAATGAACAGTGGAAAGATATTGGGACTCAGCAAGTACTAGCTATATTTCAAGGACCACATAGTTACATCTCTCCGTTATGGTATGAAACAAACAATGCAGTACCAACATGGAATTACGTTGCAGTGCATGTATATGGTGAATTAGAAATTGTTGAGGATGAACAGGAATTAATTGACTCTCTTCAAGAATTAGTACATACATATGAAGATTCAAAGAGCACGTACTCATTAAACGATGTAGATCCGAATTATATGGCAGGATTAAGTAAGGGAATAGTTGGATTCAAAATAAAGATAAATAAAATAGAAGGAAAAGCGAAGTTAAGTCAAAATCATTCTGTAGAGAGACGGAATTTAGTTGTGGAGAAACTTGAGAAAGTTGGTAGTGAGGAGAGTAAGAGGATTGCGGAGTTGATGAGAAAATAAAGCCTACATCAAAGAGAAATATTCTAAATAAGCGTATTTAAAAAGACCTTCTTAATTGAAGGTCTTTCATTTTTTAAAGTGCTTTTTCAGTTGTTGTTGAGTTGTAGTCTTTACTTACGTCAACGGATTGAACAAGGTCAGGTCTTTGTGGTGCAGGGGTGTCCCCAATGTTTAATGCTACATATCCTAACTGTGTTTTCGGTGTTTCTGAGGTGAAGCTTAACCCAAGAGTTGTGATGCTAATAACAGCTAAGCCAATGATGCTCAATTTAATCTTTTTCATTATATCAAAGCTCCCTTTTCTTCATGTTTTTTTCTTGCTTGATTGGCCATGTAAAAGTATTGACTAGCTTTTATATGGTCTTCTTTTTCATAAAACATATTTGCTAGAACATCAGTGTACTCTTGTATACATTCCCAAAGGTTTTCTGTTTTAAAGTAAGAAATTCCTTCCAAAATTATCATTTCTAAATCATTTATAGAAGTTTTATTATTTAGTTCTCTTAAAATCATGAAACGATATTGAAACTCTTTGTTTTCTAGTTTATTTGAGATGTTTAATCCTTTTTTTATAAGTTCTTTAGCCTGGGTATATTCTCCAAGCTTGTAGTATTCACGTGCTTCAACAAAAAGTGCTTTAAAGTGATTTGGTTGCTTAGTTGTAACCTCTGAAATATGACGCATTGCTAACTCTGAAAGGTTTTGACTTGCATATAGCCAAGCTAAATTATGTCGTACTCTTAATGATAAAGTCTCCTCTGAATACTTCTGTAGAATATTTAATGCTGAATCAAGTCTAATTTCAGCTTGTTCAAACTGTTTTAAATCAATACAAGATAAACCAAAGATGTTATCACACAAAGCAACATTAATTTCACAGTTTATATGTTTTGAAAAAATCGCTTTAGCTTCATTTGTAGATTGGATTGCTACTAGTGGTTGATATGTTTGATAATAATAGGCAGCTAAGCGGTAGTTAAATTCAGCATTCTCTAGTTCGTCAGATACGTGTATTAGCAGCTTTTTAGCGTTCTCGAAAAGGTGTTTTGCTGCATTGTAGTTTCCAATAATTGTATTGTGAATAGCCTTAAAAAAATGATAATAATAAGAAAATAGCCCATTCTCTGGAAGTGGGAAAGAATCAATTTTATTAAAATCATCTTTATTAATATTTAAACCATCTGTTAAAATTTTGTATCTGAAATTAAAAAGTGAATAATACAATTGTAGGTTTGTATCTTCTTCTGAATTAGAGATGGTATTTTCAATATCTTTTTTTATTTTTGTTGCATGGGTAGTTTGATGCTGTAACATAGCTCTATACCAGTCATTAAATAATTTTGTAATTTGTTCATTACCTTGTAGTTGAACGCTCATGAAATCCCCTCACTTTTTGAATATTCTTATAAAATATAGTATCAAAAATAAAAATATTTAGAAATGATGTTTTATATTTCTCAATATTTGTTTAACAAGCTTACGAGTAAGTCTATTGGAATAGTGTAGAATTTGTTTTGGATTAAAGAAATGGCATCGGGGGATGTGCATTTTAAAGTTTTAGTTGAGTGGGGGGATATAAAAAGGGTGCGTTCACACAAATTATATGAACGCACCTTTTTACATATTAAACAATCAAGTCCCACAAAAAGTACGATAAGGGCGATTCGTCGGTGTAGGCGGAATGCAGTATTCTTCTTGATCTGTAGAATACGCATAAGGGTTTGATAAAGCTTCAAGAAGTTGCTCCATTACGCTATAGTCGTCATTTGTAACAGCTGCTTCTAGTGCTTCTTCTACACGGTGGTTCCTCGGGATGATTGATGGGTTATTATTTTTCATCATCTCGTAGGCGTTTTCTTTTGATTGTTCTTGTCTTTCTAATCGAGATTGCCACAGTTTGTACCATTCTTTAAATTCAGGACTTTCAAATAGAGCTGTATTTTCGATAGCATCAAGAGTTAATGAACGGAATGTATTTGTGTAATCCGCTTTATATTTCTCCATCATTTTTAAAAGTTGCTCAATAAGTGATTGATCTTGTTCTTCGTTGCTAAATAGTCCTAATTTCTTTTTCATTCCAAGGAACCACTGTTTTTCATACTGTACGCTAAATTTCGAAATTTCGTCTTGAGCGATTTTTAATGCTTCTTCTTCATCTTCGTGCAGAATTGGTATTAAAGATTCAGCTAGTCGTGCTAGATCCCATGCGGCCATATATGGTTGATTTCCATATGCATAACGACCTTGTGTGTCAATAGAGCTAAATACAGTTCCTTGGTCGTAATTGTCCATAAATGCACAAGGACCGTAATCAATTGTTTCGCCACTGATCGTTATATTGTCAGTGTTCATTACGCCGTGAATAAATCCAACAAGTTGCCATTTTGCGATAAGACTGGCTTGTCTTTTAATGACTTCTTGTAGTAATGCAGTATATCGGTTTTCATGAGATTCAATTTCTGGGTAATGCCTTTTTATCGTATAGTCAGCTAGTGATTTCAGGTCCTCTATTGAACCACGAGCTGCAGCATATTGAAATGTACCGACGCGAATATGGCTACTAGCTACTCTAGTTAAAATTGCTCCAGGTAACTTTGTTTCACGATAGGTTGGTTCACCGGTTGTGACAACTGCTAAACTGCGGGTAGTTGGAATATCGAGTGCATACATTGCTTCGCTAATAATATATTCACGTAGCATCGGACCGAGTGCAGCACGGCCATCTCCTCGGCGTGAATAGGGAGTAGGCCCAGAACCTTTCAGTTGAATATCGAAACGCTCACCTGAAGGAGTAATTTGTTCGCCAATTAAAAGAGCACGACCGTCGCCTAACATATTAAAATGTCCGAATTGATGGCCAGCATATGCTTGAGCTAATGGATGAGCTCCTTCTGGGAGTGCATTACCAGCGAAAATAGCAATTTCAGCTTCCTTTTTCAGTTCTTCAGGGGTCAAGCCAAGAGATATCGCTAATGAATGGTTTAGTTTAACTAACTCCGGTGAACTTACGGGAGTAGGGGGGATTTCTGTATAAAATGATTGTGGTAAAGTCGTATAACTATTATCTAAATTCCAACCTGTTTCATTATTTTTAGTCATTGTATCTCCTCCTTTTTGTATTTTAAATTATGTATTTGTACGTATATATTCTTTGTAAAGTTAACTAAAAGTATAATATAATATTTCCCCTTGCAATCTATTGTAAGGACTTCATTGCACTATGTCTATTTAACAGCAAATACAAAACTCCATTTTTAAAAAAAATGGAGTTTTTATTATTACTTAATTTTTACGATTATTTTTCCTTTTGCTCTTCCAGCCTCGGAATATTCCATTGCTTTTTGCGCATCTTCAAAAGGGAAAACTCGATCGATTACCGGTTTGATTTCACCAGCTTCAATATAGTTTGCAATAGTACGTAATTGATCCCCACTTGGCTTCATAAATAAAAATGAATATTGAGCATTATGCTTTTTTTCAAGTGCAGTAAGTTTTTTGCTGGCTAATGAAAATAAGAGAGTTTTAAAGAATCCTGAACCAAATTCTTTACCGAAGCGAGCATTCGGCATGCCTGAAACGGAAACAATGTTTCCTCCCCTTTTTATAATATTGAATGATTTTTCAAGTGTTGCACCGCCGATTGTATCAAATACGGCATCATAATTTTTTAGTATATCTTCAAATTTTTCTGTTTTGTAATTAATAATTTCATCTGCGCCAAGAGACGTTACTAAATTCGCACCAGCTTCACTAGCAGTCGTTGTAACAATGGCACCCATTATTTTTGCTAACTGAATAGCGAAAGTACCAACACCACCGGATCCAGCGTGAATTAAAATCTTTTGTCCTTTTTGTAATTGCATGATGTCATGTAATGCTTGATATGATGTTAAGCCAACGAGTGGAATCGAAGCAGCTTCCTCAAAACTTAAATTTTTCGGTTTTAAAGCTATATCATCTTCATGAATGGCTATATACTCCGCGAAAGTACCAATCTTATTTTTTCTTGGACGAGCATATATTTCATCACCAACTTTAAAACGAGTTACTTTTGATCCAACCTTCGTGATGACACCGGCAAAGTCGTTACCAAGGATTAGGGGCATTTCATATTTCAGTAACATTTTTACTTTTCCGTCGCGTATTTTAAAATCAATTGGGTTAATGCTAGCTGCATGAATTTCTGCGAGCACTTCATACTCATTTATTTCAGGAGTAGGTACCTCTGCCATACGCATTGGGACTTTTCCATATCTATCAATTATCATTGCTTTCATTTCTTATACCTCCAAGTTTTAATAAAAGTTTTGCAATAGCTTCTCAATATCTAATACAAGATTTTTTAATAAACCTAATTTTGTACGTATATCAATATAATAAAAATTCTTTGTACCTTCTTTTCTCATTAAAATAATGCCAGCTTCTCGTAAAATCTTAAGGTGATGTGATACTGCTGGACGGGAAAGGTGTGTTTGCTTCGTGATTTCTCCTACACGTAATCCTGTTTGACATTCCGTTTCCATTAGCACTAATAAAATAGCTTGACGCGTTTCATCACCAATTGCCAATAATACTTTTTGAGAATCAATAAAATCTTTTTTTATAATATTTAATTGTTCTTGTTTATTCATTTCAATCACTTTGCCTCCAGGTAATTAGTCGAAAGGTTTAAGATGATGAACCATTACTTCGATACGGTAATGCTACATGATTGTTGTATGAGGTGCAATATTGAGAAAGAAAATCGAGACGAATGAATTTTTTATTGTTGAAAATTATAGGGAGATAGAAAAGGGATTGGAAGGACTACATAACACAATAGATGAGGTTTTAAAAACAAAAAATGATGTAACAATAAAATAAGCGGTCGTAACCTTGTATAATCCATAAGGTTACGACCGCTTATAATGTTTGTATTATTTTTGAATTTTACGATAGAACATGGTTCAACGTAAAGTACGTTCTTTTGTTTTACACTTTCATACAGACACAATTCAGGTGATTATAGATGTATGAAAAGGTAAAAGGAATTTTGGGGCGTAATCTATCTACATGATAATTCAAAATGAAATATAAGTCTATATTTTAATGTTTTTTTTGATTATATTTATGTCACTGAGCTCAGAACAATGATTTGGAGGGGAAATATATGAAATCGAATTATGTACCAGTTTTAATTGTTGGAGGGGGATTATCTGGGTTAGCGTCTGCGTTATTTCTTGCAAAACATAACATTGAGTACTTACTTATTGAAAGGCATCCGTCTACTGCCATTCATCCGAAAGCAGGCGGTCTTACTTTACGTACAATGGAGTTATTTCGAGAATTAGGCTTGGAAAAAAGAATTAAATTGGCAGGTAAAGCATTAGAGAACTGCCGAGGAAGAATAGCGGTTCATACAATAGCTGAAGCGAATAAAGAAGAATTGGAACAAATGAGAGCGACGCAATACAGAAACGATGAAGAGTTACTTCAAAAAATAGAAAAGATTAGTCCATCAAAACAAACTGCATGTTATCAAATTATTTTAGAAGAGATGATGTTACAAGAAGAAAAAACGCTAGGCGGGCAACTATCTTTTTATCATGAATTAGTTTCATTTGAACAAAGTGAAAACGGGGTAAAAACAAAGCTTCGAAATCGTGAAACAGACAAAGAAAGTGTCATACATTGTGACTATGTAATTGCAGCGGATGGAGCGAAAAGTAAAATACGTGAGCAGTTAGGGATTAAAACTGAGGGTCGTGGAACCATTGGTGGCTATTATATGAATATTTATTTTGAAGCTGATTTAAGAGAGTTTATACAAGGAGACGCATTCGGTTTTTCGATGGTACTTCATCCGGAGGTTCTTGGTGCACTTATCCCGGTTGATAACGTAAAAAAATGGATTTATCATGTAGCCTACGATCCATTAAAAGGAGAGGGGCTAGAGGACTTCACTATAGAACGTTGTAAACAAATTATTCAAATAGCAATTGGAAGTACAAATGTTGAATCAAAAATATTAAGTGTTTTACCGTGGGAAGCGGCCGAAAGTACAGCGGTGAAATTTCAAGGGAATCGAACCTTTTTAGTTGGAGATTCAGCACATATTATGCCGCCAACAGGAGGATTTGGTTCAAATACAGGAATACAAGATGCGCATAACTTAGCTTGGAAATTAGCGGCTGTTATAAAAGGGAAGGCAAAACCAAAACTGTTAGAAACATATCATGAGGAGAGACACTCTGTTGCAAAATTAACGACAGCTTATGCAAGTAGTTTACTGTTTCGTGCTGCGAATAGAGAGGAAGGCAGTTTGAATAATATGGATGGTTTAGCTGTTACAGTTGGATATCAGTATTGTTCAGAGGCAATTATAGATGATTCAGTCACTCCGCATAGAATGGATAGCATAGAGTTGAACGGAAGACCTGGAACGCGAGCGCCACATTTATGGGGAACGTATGAAGGGAAGAAAGTTTCTACATTAGACTTATTCGGTAACAGTTTTGTATTACTTACAGGAGTAGAAAATAGTTCTTGGGCTGAGGCAGCACATGCTGTTTCAGCTAAATTAGGAATAAATATAAAAGGGTATCGTGTTGGCTTAAGTGGAGACTTTGTTGTTCCAGAAGATATTTTTAGCAAATTATATGGTATAGAGAATGGAGGTGCTGTATTAATTAGACCAGATGGCTTTATCGGATGGCGTTCGGAAAAAACGGTAGTAAATCCAGATATAGTATTGGAAGAGGTAATGAGAAATTTATTATGTGATTTTTAAGTAACTACAGAAATATTGTTTTATGTGCTTCACTCTACTGAAAAAAATATTCACAAATTTCAATAGATTTGATATGATTAAATTCGACAAGTTAATAGAGGCCGGAGATATTTGAGAAAAGCCATAAATTTATTTAGGGACACAGGAGTGTAGCCTAAATAATTTATGGCTTTTTTTATTGAATGAACCGTACAAAATAGGGAGTTACATGTGAAAAGGAGGGTTATAGAAATTAAATAGGATAATACTAGTTTTCTATATTAATAATATAGAAAACATTTGTAAGATTGGAATTTTAATATAGGTTTATAAAAATAATGAAAGTGTGTCTTCTGTTTCGTGTAAATCTCATTAGCTTGTTGAAATTTGCAACGTAGGAAGGGTTAGAAGAATGAGAAAGATTATTAGCGTTTTAGTTATTTTCTTTATGACTGGAAGTATGTTTGCTGGGGGAGCTGTTCATGCGAAAGCAGAAGGAAAGCATGAATGGAATACGAATAAGTTTTTAAATATTGCACATCGCGGAGCAAGTGGGCATGCACCTGAGCATACTTTTGCTTCTTATGATTTAGTGAAAAAAATGAAAGCGGATTATTTAGAATTAGATATTCAATTAACAAAGGATGGCCAATTAATTGCAATGCATGATACAGCAGTTGATCGCACTACAAATGGAACAGGCGAAGTACGCGATAAAACGTTAAGCGAAATAAAGAGTTTAGATGCTGGATCATGGTTTAATAAAGCGTATCCAGAAAAGGCTAAGCAAGAGTATGTTGGGCAAAAGGTTCCAACTCTTGAAGAAATCTTCCAAAAGTATGGAAGAAGTATGAAGTATTATATTGAAACAAAATCACCAGATGTGTATCCAGGAATGGAAGAGAAATTGTTGGCGTTGTTACAAAAATATAATTTAGTAGGCCAAAACATGTCTTCTAGCCGTGTTATGATTCAATCATTTAGTAAAGATAGTTTGAAAAAGATTCATAGTATGAATGAAAATATTCCGTTAGTTCAATTGCTTTGGTATTATCCAAATGAAAACAATGAAATTGTTGAATGGTCTGGCATTACACATGAACCGAAAAGTGTAACAAATGATGATTTTCAAGAAATTAAAAAGTATGCAGCTGGTATTGGACCAAACTTACGTAATGATAACGGGGAACTAATTATTGATGAGTCCTATATGAAAATGGCTAGGAAAAATGGACTGTTAATTCACCCTTATACAATTAATGAGAAACCAGATATGAGACTGTTAATCAAATGGGGTGCTACAGGAATGTTTACAAATTATCCGGATCGATTACATAGTGTATTGAAGGAAAAATAAGTGGAACAGGGTATACCAGTGTTTTAGGTATACCCTTTTTAATCTAACTCTCCGATAAACAGAATCTCTTTTTCATAGCATTCATCTGCATCATAAATAATTTCTTGAAAGTGAAGCGTTTTGAAGGAATGACAAACTGACATTTCCCATGTCTCCCAAAAATCAATTTCATTTGAAAGAAGAATCCATTTTTGAAATTCACTATCTCTATTAAAGAAATTATGAAAGTAGTCCTCATTTTTAAATATAATGATTTGCGAATCCCACAAATTATTTATAGAAATCAAAACAACAACTCGATATGTATGTGTATTGCTCGGTTTCATATTTATTAAATGATTTGCTTGATTTAATAAGGTTTGAATACATAACCGTATTACTTTTCTAGGTGTTTTACGAGAGTCAATAAAAGCTTGCGAAACTGGCAATAGCATATTCCAATATTCATCGTTATAGAAAGTAGAAGGGAACGATTTTGTATGTTCCTCAATTCGCTTTATCATAGTGTTTGTTTTTCGTTTCATACCACGTATTTTCTTTTCACGCATTGTGAGTCATCTCCATAAATTTTTGTAATGCAGCAGAGTGATATATATCTTTTCTAGTAATAAAAGTAGTAGGAACTTTTTTGAAGCTATTTGGCAAAGGGTTGAATGATATGTCATGTTGATGACCATTTAAAATAGACTTCATCATAATTGCTATGCCCATACCTGATTTTACACATGCGAGTATTGCTTCAATTGTTCCAAACTCTAATACTCGCTTAGGTGAAATTCCTTCTTCTTGAAGCCAATCTTCTAATAAATTTCTATAATAGCACCCGTGACTAAATGCAAGTAAATTCATGTCTCCTATGTCTTTAAAGGAAGATAAAGGCTTTTTGCTAATGAGAACTAATTCTTCTTCACGAAATATATTTGTATGAAGTTCAGCATGCTGAGTAGAGCCAGCTATAAACGCTCCGTCCAGTTTTCGTTCTAGTACAAGCCTAATCAATTGTTCCGTCGTATTTGATTCTAAAATCAATTCGACTTTTGAGTATTTCTCATAATAGGCCGTTAATATAGATGGAAGTCTTACAGCGGTTGTAGATTCTGTACATCCAATTTTTAAAGTGCCCCTTGGTTCGATCCCATTACTTTGAACTGCTTTAACAGATTGATTCATTAAGTGGATAATTTGTTTAGCGTATGTTAATAAAATCTCACCGTTAGAAGTTAAAGTTACACCTTTTCCGTTTCGGTAAAATAAAGGTACACCTAGTTCATTTTCTAGTTGTTTCATACGCATTGTTACGCCAGACTGTACATAGTTTAAATTTTTAGCTGCGTGAGATATGTTTTTTTCTTTCGCAACTTCGTAAAATACAGTTAAATCTTTTATATCCAAGTATCATCCCTCCAGAAAAGGTATCATTTTTTTTGATGGATTACATGATAAATCTTTATTTTATATGATATCAGAACTTTCATACAATGGAAGGGGATGGAGGGATTATTGTGTTAATGGAAGAAAGGGTGAATAGTACTTATAAGTGGGTTATGTTAATTTTTGCGACGGTTGCTCAAACAACAGCGACACTTATAACGTATGGTGTTGGAGCGTTTGCTTTATTTTGGAAAGAAGAATATGCACTTACGAATACGGAGATTGGATTGTTAGTAAGTGTTGTAAATATAGGACCGCTATTTTGTATGCTTTTTGTCGGGCGGCTACTTGATCAATACAATGAAAAGTTGTTAATTTCGATAAGTTCATTTTTACTAGGAGGTTCGTTTTTACTGACTAATATGGTCAATGGATTTAATGGGTTACTCTTTGTACTTTTATTAGTAGGAACGTTTTATAGTGTTTCGCAGCCAGGAGGAAGTAAGGTGATAATGAAGTGGTTCTCAAAAGAAAATCGCGGGTTAGCGATGGGGATTAGACAAGCCGGTATACCGATTGGTGGTACATTAGCGGGAGTATTGATCCCGTTTCTTACAATAAAATATAATATGGCCTATGCGGTAAATAGTATTGCATGTATTTGTATAATTGGAGGGTTTTTATTTTTTATATTTTATAAGGAACCATATATTCAAGAGAAAGTTAAACAAGAACGTAGTAAACTTTCTTTTTGGATGCAGTTAAAAGAAGTGATGTGTAAAAAAGAGTTGTATGCAATTTATATAACTGGCATTTGTATGATTTCATTGCAAATGGTGTTAGTTGCGCACTTTATAAAATTTTTAGTATTGGAACAATCAATCACGCCAATTTTAGCTGGAAAAGTATTTTCCGTTATGTTCTTTTCTGGAATGGTTGGTAGGGTTATATTAGCAGCTACTAGTGATTTATTTTATAAGGGGAATAGGCGTACCCTCCTATTTATAACTGTTTGTATTTCTATTTTCTTCATTCTAATATTAGTAATGAGCATACATACAATAACGAATGTATTGTATGGTGTAAGTGCGTTGTTAGGGTTCTTTTCAATTGGATGGTTTAGTCTTTTTATAACTGAAGTTGCGGAATCAGCAAGTGAAGAATCGGTAGGGATGACAGTGAGTTTTGCACTTACATTAAATCAAATTGCCATTATTGCTGCGCCTGCTTTATTTGGTTATATTGTAGATAAGAAGGGATATACGTATGCGTGGTTATGCATAGTTGTATTACTAACTATTTCAGCGGTTAGCTTATATAGGAATTATAGAAAATGAAGGAATGTTAGCAATGTAAATTTTTTATGAAGAAAGTCTAAAGAAATGTTGAATGAGCGACATTTCTTTTTTTATTTGTTGTATAATCAAAATGTAAATGAGATTCGTTTTCAATTTCGTTCATTACCTCTTTTGAAATTACCTGTAATTTTAGCCATAATTAGCTGTTTTTCTTTATCGTTATTTGCATGATTTATTTTATTTAAAAAATTTTTCAGCATCATTTCCTTTTAATACTATAATCTGTTTTTCGTAATATTCGATTAATACCATGTTATTTTTTGTTATCCGATAATGAAACATCTTATCATCTAAACGATTGCGTTTATCGGTGTTTTTCATATTACATCTCCATTCTTTTTAGTATGTAACAAATGTTACAAAAGAATTTGAAATTATAGTGTAATGCATCCGATTGTATGTTGGAAATTTTGCAAGAAAGAAATACAATAGAGAGTAGTCAAAATTGAAAATGAGAAAAAGGAATCTAGTTTTAACAGAGTGAATATTAAATAATATTATAATATACTTGATAATTAAAAGATATAAAATAGAATGGATGTACGTTAAGTGAAACTAGATAAAAGAGGGTTCCTAGTATGTTAAAGAAATGGTTAATCGTTTTCTTTATTTTTGCAGTTTTTTGTGGAAGTATTGTTACACTAATACATGCAAATAAAGGAAAAAAATATGATGCAAAGGCATTTTCTAATGTAAATAGTAAGCAAAAAGATGTTAAGCAGGAAATTGATGCGAATGAGAAAAAGCGTTATGAAATTGCAGCTGGAAAACTAGATCAGTACTTAAAAGATAAAGGATTTAATGGAAGTGTTCTTGTAGCAAGTAAAGGTCATGTGATTTTACGAAAAGGCTACGGTTATGCGAATGTGAAAGATCAAGTATTAACAACGCCAAGAACGAAATATCGCATTGGTTCTATTACGAAAACAGTTGTTGCAATATCTATTATGCAACTAAAAGAAAAAGGGAAGTTGAACATTGAAGACAATGTAAATAAATATATCCCATCGTTTCCAGCAGATAAAAATATTACGTTACGAAACTTGTTAACACATACGTCTGGATTACCAGAACAGGGACAAGGTAGTGTTGACGCAGCATCACGGTTAAAATTAGTAACGTGGATTGGGGCACAAACGTTACAATTTCCAGCAGGGACAGGATGGAAATATACAGATTATAATTATATGGTGCTTGCATATATTGTAGAAAAAATATCGAATAAACCACTTGCTGAATATGTGAAAGAAAATATTTTGACTCCCGTTGAAATGAATGAATCTGGAATGGGCGCAACACTTCCAGAAGATATTTTCTTAGCAGAAGGGTATACGAAAAAAGATAATAAGTTAATAGCCACGCCGCGCTTAAAAATGAACTGGCTGTATGGTTGTGGTGAAATGTATACGACTGTTGAAGATATGAAAAAGTTAGATGAAGCTATTATGGATGGTAAACTACTTTCTAAACAAAGTGTATCAGATATGTTTTCTGCATCACCTGCAAGGAAATATGGATTTAGTTTCTATATTTACCCAGATTATTATCATAACCACGGTGTATTAGCTGGCTGGAACACTTTTAATAATTTTAACTGGGATAAACGAACGTTTGTCATATTATTTTCTAACGTCCAAAATGGTATGAATGACGCATTTAATCAAGAATTTAGGAAAATGGCGAATGATTTAATAGAAGGAAAGGGAATATAAAAAAGAGCCTCTAGCGAGAGGCTCTTTTTTATAGGGTTGAAAACTCCTCAACAAGTTGAGTGAATTGTTTCAATGCACTTTCAATCGGTTCTGGCGTTGTTAAATCGACGCCAGCTTTTTTCAATAAGTTTAATGGGTAGTCTGAACTTCCACCTTTAAGGAATTCAATATAATTTTTCTGAGCATTCGGATCACCGCTTAATAGTTTATCAGCGATTTGAATGGCAGATGCGAATCCAGTTGCATATTTGTATACGTAAAACGGGCGATAGAAATGAGGGATTCTAGCCCATCCGTATTTTACTTCTTCATCAAATACAAGTGAATCACCGTTATATTCTTTAAATAGCTTTTCATAAATTTCACTGAAGACTTGTGCATTTAATGGTTTACCTTGTTCAGCCATTTCATGTGTGATTTTTTCAAATTCTGCAAACATAATTTGTGTAAAGAAAGTACCTTTAAATTTCTCAATAAAATGGTTAATTAAATGGTTACGCACGTCCGTATCTTTTGCTTCTTTTAATAAATAGTGAATTAATAACACTTCATTTACTGTAGAAGCGACTTCTGCGACAAAGATAGAATAATGTGCAGAAATTCTTGGTTGGTATCCATGTGAATAGTGCGTATGCATACCGTGACCGCATTCATGAGTAAGAGTGAACAGGCTGTTTAAATCATCGTGATGATTTAAAAGAATGAAAGGATGAACGCCGTATACACCAAAGTTATAAGCACCAGAACGTTTTCCTGGTGTTTCTCTTACGTCTATATATCTTTTATCTTTAAAACTTTTTAATGTCTCAATATATTCTTCTCCTAAAGGAGCTAGTGATGCAATCATAATGTCAAATGCTTCACTATATGGGATGTCTTGTTTTGCACCTGCTACTAAATCGACGCCTAAGTCGTATTGTCTTAGTTCATCTACGTTTAATTTTTCTTTTCGAATTTCATTGTATGTATGTAATGTTTGAATGTTTTTTTTCGTTGTATCAATTAGGTTTTCGTATACTTCTTTCGGAACCATATCGCCAAATAATGATTTCTCTAGCGCTGATGGATAGGTTCTTAATTTCGAAACAGTAACATTATTTTTAATAGCAGCGGATAAAGTAGATGCGATGGAATTCTTTAACTGAACATATGGTTTGTAATATGCTTTATAAGCTTCTTTACGCTTTTCACGATTCGTATCTTCTATTAACTTTGCATACATTCCGCGTGTTAAGTTCACTTTTTCTCCATCGTCAGTCGTCACTTCACCAAATAATATATCTGCATTATTTAACATACCAAATGTGTGCTGTGGAGAAGAAAGAGCTTCACCCATTTGTGATAAAATTGCTTCTTGGTCCTGATTCAATACGTGTTTTTTATAACGATATAATTCAAATAAGTCTTCTTTATAATATTGTAAGCCTTCTGTTTCTTCTATGTAAGAATGTAATGTGTTTTCGTCTATGCTAAGTAAGAAGGGGGAAAAGAAAGATTTCGCTGCACTTACTTTCACGTGTAATTGTGATACTTTATCGACAAGAGATTGCGCGTCAGTATCGCGTGTATCAAGGTCAGATTGTAATCGTGCATAAGCGAACATTAAAGATATTATGCTAGAAATTTCTTCACTCTTCGTTAAATAAGCTAATAAACTATTGCCATCGTGAATATTGCCATTAAATTCGTGTAATTCCTTCGTTAATACTTCAATTTTATGAAAATCACTTTCCCAATCTTCAATTGTATGGTAAATGTCTGTTAAATCCCATTTTTCTATATCAGCTACTTGTAATCGATCTTTAAGTTCTGTCATAATCATTTCCTTTCTAAACATGTAGTTATATTTCTATATAACTATGAAATACAACAAATTGCAAAAAATCCCTGCTGAAAATTGAAAAGCCTTGCTAAAATAACAAGGCTTACTTACTTATAGTGTAATTCCGAATTTTGAATGTAAAAGGTTTGTATATTGCATGTCTGTAACGGTTTCTTTCGTTTTTTTACCATTTTTCGCTACTGTAAGGCTATCTTTCGTTAAAGAGGCATGCCCATCTTCAGTTAGTTTTACAATAAGAGGTACTTTATTAAAGGGTGATCCTTCATGTTCAACGATAATTTTTTGTGCTGTATTTGTTTTTTCTTCATCCACTTCTTCTATATAAAATGCATAGCCTAACGTCCAATCATCAGCAGAAGATTGATCCAAGAACTCATTGTTTTTCCGCATCTCTAAAATGTAGTTTCCCTTTTCGGTCATTTCTTTACGAATACGATAATCTCCTGTAGCAGAGTGAATGACTTCACCTGAGAAAGGGACAGGGGCAAGAGGTAAGTATGATCCGAATCCTACTTCAATTAAATAAAGTTCATTATGATGTGTTAAAACGGTTGCGATATGGCCAGAATCAACAGCCCATATGGAGTTTGCAGCGTTATAAACTGTTCCTGAAACGAGGTGAACATCGAATCCAGAATCTTTCAGGAAGTAATACATAGTAGGATTGAGTTCATAACAGAGACCGCCACGGTTATTTACTAAAATTTTCTCTTTCAAATTTTCTTTTGATATTTCTTTAAAATTCTTTTCGAGAATATTTAAGTTTTCAAAAGGAACAGTTTGTGCCATTGCGTACATAATGTTAGATAAATCTTCAAATGAAACTGTGTCTTTTTCTTCTATATGTAATCGTGCGAAAAATTGTTTTTGAAAGTCTGTCATCGAAATCCCTCCGTTATGCTTTTATAGGTAAATTGTAAACAATCTTGAATAGGATGTGAAATGAAAACTACGTTGAATATTTGAAATTAGATTAAAAATAATATGGGAGAGTGAGAGATTGCTACTTTACTAACGGTGGGACGAATATTATAATAATTCTGATAAACTATGCAAACGCTTTCTTGGAAGGGGATGGTGTACAGATGTTTAAAAGAATAACAATAGTCGGATTGTCAGTTGTTATGTTTTTACCTAGTATATATGAGGGGAGTAAGGCATATGCAGACACAGTTAACAATGGAACGTTAATGCAGTATTTTGAGTGGTATTCTCCGAATGATGGGAATCATTGGAATCGTTTGCGTACTGATGCTGAAAATTTAGCGGAAAAAGGAATTACATCTGTTTGGATACCACCTGCATATAAAGGAACTATGCAAAATGACGTAGGATATGGAGCATATGATTTATATGATCTGGGGGAATTCAATCAAAAGGGCACAGTGCGGACGAAATATGGGACGAAAGCACAATTGAAATCTGCAATTGACGCTTTACATAAGAAAAACATCGATGTATACGGTGATGTAGTTATGAATCATAAAGGTGGGGCTGATTATACAGAAACTGTCACAGCAGTTGAGGTAGACCCGAGCAATCGAAATAATGAAGTATCAGGTGATTATGAAATTAGTGCGTGGACGGGATTTAACTTTCCAGGGCGTGGAGATTCTTATTCTAATTTCAAATGGAAATGGTATCATTTTGACGGAACGGATTGGGATGAAGGAAGGAAATTAAACCGAATTTATAAATTTAGGGGCATAGGTAAAGCATGGGACTGGGAAGTGTCTAGCGAGAATGGGAATTATGATTATTTGATGTATGCGGATCTTGATTTTGATCATCCAGATGTTGCGAATGAAATGAAAAAATGGGGAACGTGGTATGCGAATGAATTAAATTTAGATGGTTTTCGTTTAGATGCTGTTAAACATATTGATCATGAATATTTGCGCGATTGGGTAAATCACGTTAGACAGCAAACAGGGAAAGAAATGTTTACAGTAGCTGAATATTGGCAAAATGATATCCAGACTTTAAATAATTATTTAGCAAAGGTTAATTATAATCAATCTGTGTTCGATGCACCACTTCATTATAATTTTCATTATGCTTCAACAGGAAATGGAAATTATGATATGAGAAATATTTTAAAAGGAACGGTAGTTGCGAATCATCCTACACTTGCGGTTACTCTAGTTGAAAATCATGATTCACAGCCTGGTCAGTCATTGGAATCTGTAGTGAGCCCTTGGTTCAAACCGCTGGCATATGCATTTATTTTAACGCGTGCAGAGGGGTATCCTTCTGTTTTCTATGGTGATTACTATGGTACAAAAGGAAATAGTAACTATGAAATTCCAGCGTTAAAGGACAAAATTGATCCGATTTTGACGGCACGAAAAAACTTTGCATATGGTACGCAACGTGATTATTTTGATCATCCAGATGTGATTGGCTGGACAAGAGAAGGTGATAGTGTACATGCTAATTCTGGTTTAGCAACATTAATCTCTGATGGACCAGGAGGGGCGAAGTGGATGGATGTTGGAAAGAATAACGCAGGGGAAGTATGGTACGATATTACGGGTAATCAAACAAATACTGTAACAATTAATAAGGACGGATGGGGGCAGTTCCAAGTAAGTGGAGGATCAGTTTCCATATATGTTCAACAATAATTTGGTGATGAAAAAGAAGAGGTAGACTGAAATATAAGTTTTCCTCTTCCTTTTTACATTCTGTATAGTTATAAAAGTATGACACCTTTACTTCTCACGTAACATATAGTATGATGATTTCAATAAATTAGATTTCAATGACTATAATATAAATTAATGAGAGGTGCTTTTTGTGAGTGCGGTAGGTATTAAATAGGAAAAATTTAATGAAATAAATCGGATAAGACCAGGGGATTTTTATGTACATCATACCCCTAATTTTGTCATGCATTTATTTCAAAACCTATGAAGATACCTACAATACTTTATAAAGCGTGTAATAAGGGACTGCCATCTATTTTTTATGGCTTATTTCCTCATACGTTATTACACATGCCTTGTAAATGTAAAAGCTGCGGTATCCCCGCAGCTTTTTTGTATATGTTTTTATTGTATAATTATGGAATTTTATATATGACTCATTGGAATCTAATGAGTAGGTATCTTCATTTATGATAAAAATCAATCATAGTGAGGAGAAACAAAATGAATACGATGACTTTTGAAAAGTTACAATATAACGAATTAAAGGATATAGTGAAATCTTATTGTGTAAGTGGATTAGGTAAGGAATTATTAAACAAATTAGAGCCGAGTACGAGTATAAAAGTAGTGAGAAATCGGTTGAATGAAACGACAGAAGCACGAGCTATATTAGATGCAGAAGGGCATGTTCCTTTCTTCGGCATTTCTAATATTGCTAGTACAATTCAAAAATTAGAAAAAGGTATGATTTTAGATCCAGAAGAATTAGTGAGTGTTTCAGACTTTTTACGTGGATGTAGAAAGATTAAAAAGTTTATGTTAGATAAAGAATTTTTTGCACCAGTATTAGCTTCTTATGCAAATTCAATGACTGAATATAAAAGTATTGAAGAGGAAATTAACTTTTCAATTAAAGGAAATAGTATTGATGCAGCTGCAAGTAAAGAGTTAAAACGAATTCGAAATAATATCGATTCTGTAGATGGGAAAATAAAAGAACGTTTAACGAAGTTTTTAAATAGTAGTGCAAATAAGAAATTCATTCAGGAATTCTTTATTAGTAAAAAGGATGACCGTTATACGATTCCAATTAAATCTTCCTATAAAAATCAAGTTGCTGGAAGTATTATTGAAGCCTCGGCAAAAGGTTCTACTGTATTTATAGAACCGCATACGGTTACGAAATTGAATGCAGAATTAGCAGGTTTGAAAGCAGAAGAAGCGGTTGAAGAGTATCAGATTTTAGCGACTTTATCAGGAATGGTGTTAGAAAACATTTATAGTATAAAGATTAACATGGAGCTAATTAGTCAGTATGATATGGTATTTGCGAAAGCGAAGTTTAGTAAATCGATTGACGGAATAGAACCGAAGTTAAACGATCATGGCTACATTCATTTAGTGAATTGTAAGCATCCGCTTTTAACAGGGCAAGTTGTACCGTTACATTTTAAAATTGGTCAAGAGTATCGTAGTTTAATTATTACAGGGCCGAATGCGGGCGGAAAGACAATTGTGTTAAAAACAATTGGATTGTTAACATTAGCTACAATGTCAGGTCTTCATATTGCAGGAGATAAAGGTACAGAAATCGCTATTTTCGAAAATGTATTCGTAGATATTGGTGATAATCAAAGTATTGAAAATGCACTAAGTACATTTTCGTCTCATATGAAAAATCTTTCTGAGATTATGAGGATGTCAAATAATAATACGTTACTTTTATTTGATGAAATAGGGAGCGGTACAGAACCAAATGAAGGTGCAGCACTTGCAATATCTATTTTAGAAGAGTTGTACCTTGCAGGATGTATTACCGTTGCGAGTACGCATTACGGAGAAATTAAACGATTCTCAGAAATGCACGATGACTTTATGAATGCAGCGATGCAATTTAATAGTGAAACGTTAGAGCCGCTTTATAAATTAGTGATCGGAAAATCAGGAGAAAGTAATGCACTTTGGATTGCGAATAAAATGAGCGTAAAAGAACATGTGCTGAAAAGAGCGAAAGAGTACATGGGAAATAAAGAGTACGCTTTAGAAAAAGTGAATGAAAGTAAAATTAGAAAACCGAAATTTGTACAAGAAAAAAGAGAATCTCATTATGAGTACAAAATCGGAGATCGTGTTAATTTATTGGATCATGATGATTTTGGTATCATCTATAAGGAAAAAGATAATTTTTATAACGTTGTTGTATATTATAACGGTGAATTCGTTGAAGTAAATGTAAAACGTATTACTTTAGAAGTAGCAGCGAAGGAGTTATATCCAGAAGGATACGATTTAAATACACTATTTGTTGATTATAAAGAAAGAAAAATGCAACACGATATTGAGCGCGGATCGAAAAAAGCACTTCGTAAAATTCAAAAAGAAATAAGAAAGAATAGAGGATAAGTTAAAATGGTAACGATTAGACAAGAACAAAAAAACGATTGTAGAAAGACAGAAGAAGTCGTAAAAGAGGCATTTTCACTTGAAGAATTTAATGATAAAACAGAACATGAACTTGTAAAACGTATTAGAGAATGTGACGCGTTTGTTCCGGAGTTATCAATTGTTGCGGTAGATGAAGATATAGTTGGTCACATTATGTTATCGAAAATTACAATAGAACAATGTGGAACTTCTGTAGAATCGTTAGCACTTGCACCAGTTTCAGTTGCTAGGGGCCATCAGAAGAAAGGAATTGGTGGAAAACTGATTACGGCTGCTTTAGAAAAAGCGAAAGAACTTGGATACGGATCAGTTGTAGTATTAGGACATCCAGAGTACTACCCGAAATTTGGTTTTAAGAAAGCAAGTGAGTGGAATGTAAAAGCACCGTTTGAAGTGCCTGAAGAGGTATTTATGATAAAGGAATTAACAGAAAATGCTCTTCTAGGTGTAGAAGGAATTGTACAATATTCGAGTGCTTTTGCTGAGTAGGAGTAACGGTTAAGAAATGTAATCATAAAAGATGCTATCTTTTTGTATGGATATACAGAAAGATAGCTTTTTTTATTAAGCGGATCTACTGACGTATATTTTGCTCAATGAATAATTGAGGTGGTAAAATTGATATAGAAACGTAAAGGGAGAGAATGAAATGAATAAGCGAGAAACAGATAGCAATGAGAATGCAGTTACGTTATATGTTACAAGACACGGTAAAACAATATTAAATACGAATCATCGCGCGCAAGGTTGGGCTGATTCTCCATTAGTAGAAAAAGGTGTTGAAGTTGCCACAAATTTAGGAACAGGATTAAAAGATATTCATTTTATGAATGCGTATAGTAGTGATAGCGGCCGAGCGATTGAAACTGCTAATTTAGTATTAAAATATAGTGAGCAATCAAAATTAAAACTTGAGCAAAGAAAAGATTTGCGAGAATTAAATTTCGGTATTTTTGAAGGTGAAAAACTTGAGAATATGTGGGATGTGGTTGGAAAAGCTGCAGGCGTTGCATCACCAGAAGAACTTATGAAGTTTTCTATTCAAGAAGTGATTAATCTTATTAGAGTAGCAGATCCTACAAAACAGGCGGAAGATTGGGAATTATTTTCTACTCGTATAAAAGCTGAGATAGATAAAATTAGTGAAGAAGCTGCTGGAAATGGTGGCGGTAACGTTTTAGTTGTCGTTCATGGGCTTTTGATTACTACCTTAATAGAAATGTTAGACAGTAGCAAAACAAAACTTGGGGTGGAAAATGCTAGTGTGACGAAGATTGTATATCAAGATGGAACATACACAGTCGAGTCTGTTGGAGATATGAGTTATGTTGCAAAAGGGAAAGAAAGTGTTGAAATATAATTAAATCTCCAATAGATATAAGAAAAGGAAGGTAGAGAAATCTAGCTTCCTTTTCTTATTGGAACGATTATGGAATCAATAAAATCTTCCCAGTACTTTTTCTGCTCTCTAATAATTTATGTGCAAGAGCACCATCTTGTAAGGCGAATGTAGTAGGACTCGCGATGTTTACTTTTCCGCTAGTGATCCAATCAAATAATTGAGTAGAGCGCTGCTTACGTTCTTCAAAAGTAGTAAGCACGTTCCAAAGGTCTCCGCCAGTTAAAGTTTTTGAAGTATCCATAAGCATACGCGGATCAACTGGAGCAGGATTACCACCAGCCATTCCGTAAAATACGACAGTACCGCCAATTTTAGTAGCGTTAAAACTTTCCTCTAATGTAGAACCTACTGATTCATATACAATATTTACTCCAGTTCCATTAGTCATTTCAAGTACTTTCGTATGCCATTCTTCGGTATATAAAAATACGTGATCGGCACCAGCTAATGTAGCTATCTTTGCTTTCTCTTTTGATGACGTTAAACCAATTACTTTTCCGCCATATAGTTTAATCATTTGAACGAGAAGTTGACCGACGCCACCAGCTGCAGCGTGTACTAAAGCTATATCACCTTGTTTTAGTTGATAGCTATCTTGCGTTAAATAATGTGCAGTTAATCCTTGTAATAAGACAGAAGCGGCTGTTTCAAAAGAAATAGAATCCGGAAGTAGGATGGCTTTTTCTGATGGAACGGCAACTAGTTCTGCATTTGCAAATGGGACGTCCGCAAATGCAATACGGTCTCCTAGGTTGCTAGTAGTAACGTCAGCTCCTACTTTTTCAACAATTCCAGCTCCTTCATAACCTAATACATAAGGCGGATTGCCAGCAAGATGATAATCGCCGCGGCGTCTATAAATATCAGCGAAGTTTAATCCGATTGCTTTCGTGCGTACTAGAATTTCATTTGGGTTTATAGTTGGATCGTGTATTTCTTTATATTGTAGTACATCTGGACTTCCAAACTGTTCGAAACAAAGTGCTTTCATATGAAATACCTCCATTTTATTGTTTGTCGATGCTCTTTATCATACAATACAAATATCAATAGACAAAGAGGATTATTTCGATGGAATCAATCGGAAATATCGATTGAAAAGAGGGATGATAAATGGAAATAAAACAGTTAATTACATTTAAAGTAGCGGCACATACTTTGAACTTTACACAAACTGCGCAGAAATTAAACTTTGCTCAATCGAGCGTGACAGCGCAAATTAAAACGTTAGAAGCTGAGCTTGGTACACCGTTATTTGAAAGGTTAGGAAAACGTCTTTTCTTAACTGAAGCAGGTAGGAAGTTTCAACTATATGCCGACAAGATGATTGCACTCAGTAACGAAGCGAAAATGGCTGTGAAAGATGATGAAGAAATAGCAGGTACGTTAATAATTGGTGCACAAGAAAGTCAATGTACATACAGACTGCCTTCTATATTAAAGAGGTTTAAAATACAATTCCCAAAAATAAAACTTATATTTAAACCAGCACATTCCAATAAAGATGCGAAGGAACAATTGATGGAGGGAAAAGTAGATCTTGCATTTATTTTGGATGAGTGTAAAACAGAAGATGTTTTACATGTGGAACCACTTATGAAAGAAGAATTAAAAGTAGTAGCTGCTCCAGGGCATCGTTTACTTGAACAATCTTCAGTTTCTATAAAAGATTTAGAGAGTGAAACACTTTTACTAACAGAATTAGGCTGCTCGTATCGGACTTTATTTGAAGAGCTATTTCGCGGGGAAGATGTATATCCAGCAAATAAAATTGAGTTTGTTAGTGTTGAAGCAATTAAACAATGTGTTATTGCAGATTTAGGCATAGCCGTTTTACCAGCAATAGTAGTAGAAAAAGATATACGAGAGGGGACGATAAAAGAGTTACATTTAGAAAATACAATCTCTCCGATTTATACGCAAATCGCTTGGCATAAAGACAAATGGATGACAGTGCCACTGCAGCAATTTATTGATGTAACGAGGGGATTTTTTACAACGGATTAAGTGGAGAAATATTTATTTTATATAAAAGAAACAATGGCAATTTTGTATAAAGAACCGATGCTTGAATATAACAAGTATCGGTTCTTTTATGTTTTAAATAAAGGATGCTATAAAATTTGTATTTCTCAACTTTTTTTCTTACAAGGATAAGTAAAGCCCTTCGTATATTCCAATAATCATAAGGGAATTTACAACATTTATTCGTTTCTGTAAGATGCATCTAGGAAGCGTGAAAGGAGGGCTTACATAGCAGTATAGGTTGTCTTTAGTATATATAATCATTTTGAGGGGGAATTTAAAATGTTTAAAAAGTTAATGAAAGTATGCGTGTTAAGTGCGGCAAGTATAGGTGTATTATTTAGTTTCCAAGGAAGTACATTTGCAGCTACTGATTTAAGCAGTTATTATGACGGGAAAAATCCAGCAACAACGAAAGTATACGGGGGAAGTACGACGTGTGATGCAGATGGATTTAATGCAAAGTCTACAGCAGTTTATGAAGGTAGTAAAAAAGTAGGAACAGTGTATTTACGTTACAGTAATAAATGTCATGCAGCATGGTCTAAGCTTGTTTTAGATCAACCAGCTCCTTCTGTTTCTGGAGGGGTATATGCTTACGCTGTTATTAATAAATATAAAAATGGTGTATTCCAAAAATCAGTAGACTCTAATAGTGGCAATGGAGCAATAAAAACAGGACAAACGAGTACGTATACAGGAATGGTGTTTGATTTAACTGCTGATTTTGGTTATACAGCTGATGCCGAAGCGGTGACGATTAATAACGGCTACGGGAAAACTGGACGTTATTAATAAAGGAGTGGAATTCTATGAAGCTTTTTAAAAAGGTAAGCGCATGTCTTTGTCTGGCATTGCTCATCGTAACTAGTGTGTTTAGTACGACCAACAATGATAAAGCATACGCAGAAGACCATTCATATGATGGGAAAAGTCCTTATTATAATAGCTGTGATCAATCCGCAGTAACGAAAGAAAAGAAGTGGATTGATTCAAATTCTTATGTAGAATTAAAATTTAGCACGACATGTAAGACAGCATGGGCGAAAGTTACTGTAACTCGCCTGGCAATTTATAATAATGAAGCTGATGCAAGGATTGTTAGAAAAACAGATGGAAAGGCATACACTTGCGGAAGTGCTGGAGGAAATGGTGTTGTAAATAAAGGGCAAACATCATGCTATACGCCAATGGTATATGATTTAGATCCAAGAAAGGCACAAGCACAAGGGAAACATGCCATTCCGAATAGTGATGCATATAATTATGCGGAGACTATTTGGTATTGATACGATTATACACGTTTTAAGAGCTGTTATTTGATATAAAAAAAGAAAGAGCCTTACTGCATTTTATTGTGGTAAGGTTCTTTAAAATTGTTTAATAGATTAAGTACATCCATTTACAAAGGTCTGTCTATATAATCGCTTTTAAGTATGGCCATAATAATTTCATCTGAGTATGTATCGTTATAAAATAAAGATTGACGTAAGGTTCCTTCTTTTACAAAACCAACTTTTTCATAAGCTTTAATTCCGCGTAAATTATGGCTAAATACTTCTAACTGTAAACGATTTAATGATAGTTGTTCAAAAGCAAAACTTAAAACTATTTTAATAGCTTCAGTTCCATAGCCTTGTCCTGTTAATGCTATTGAAATCATTGATATTCTGAATCCTGCTCTTTTGTTCTCCTCATCGATATCTAAAATCGACAACTCTCCAATCATCTCGTCAGTACTTTGTAAACAAATAGCGAAATCATAGCGACTTGAATCATTATTTATATGATCTATATGTTTTGTAATTTGCTCCAATGAAAAAGTGGACTTAGTTCCAGTCATATATCTTATTTCATCATCCATTGTACTTTCTAATATAATAGGAGCATCTAGCTGACAAAGAGGCCTTAAATAAATTCTTTCGCTCTCTAATCTCATTATAATTTTCTCCTTTAGTTAGTAATTGAATGTATAAATACTTAAACTTTCTTCAATGAGTTACATAAAAAATATGAATCTTAATTCGATGTTACATGAATTTTATAATGGTATGGTATACCTAAAACAAATAATAAAAGTTTTATACACAACAAAATGTATCAACGAGTTTTTTGATCATACTATTATTCTTGCTGCTCATTCCGCTTTTAAATGAACACGAATGTATTAACTAAGGTCTGTATCAGGAGGAGTATATCCAAGGTGACGAGCCATAGATACAATTTGTCCTTTATGGTGAAATTCATGCGTCTCCGTATGAGTTAAAAGCCATAGCGGAGTTGTGCTCCAAGGTTCTTTTTGCCATTTCACTTCATTTGCTATATTTTCGAGCCAACGGTCATTGTATTCATCTAAAAAACGTTGTACAGTCTCATCTACTAACTTAAATCTAGCGCGAACTTTTTCCACATCTGCATGCTCAATTTCGTAATCGCTAGCAAATGAAAAATCTGCTCTTTTTTGCTTGAATGCGAATGATCCAAGCCAGTATCGATAGCAATCGGCTACATGAATATGAGTCTTTATAATGCTACCGCTTCCGAAATTAGAAACTGTGCTATGTAATTTTTCTACTGGGATTTCTTCCAAAAACGAAAATAGAGTTTCTCTTGTAGCACTAATAAGATTATATTGTTGTTTTAAAATATGTAACATGCAAGTACACTCCTCTTTTATTAACATAGTAAGTAATTCTATATTTACGAGGAGTGAACCTTTTTATTATTTTTAATAAGCATATTAGATGTATTTCTTATTTGTTTCTGATAGATTAAACAAGGTGAAACTTTAATAAGTTGAACATTCTTAGTTCATAATAAATTGTACATCAAGAAGGGGAACGATAAAATGAATAGACTAGTGGGTTTAAAACAATTTGAAATAACGCGCGGGGCGTTACTTAAATTTATGGAAACGTTAGATGATAAAACTGTGGATACGCAGCCAGAGGGTTTTAACAATACAATTCGTTGGCATATTGGACACGTGTTAACAGCAGCAGAGACTTTCATGTTCGGAAGAGAATTTAAACAATTGCCAACTGAATATCCAGGTATGTTTGGATATGGATCAAGACCATCTAAATGGACGACAGAAGGACCATCGTTAGAAGTGTTAACGGCTCAATTAAAAGAACAAGCAAAACGTATTAACGAAATTCCAGCAGAAGCATTTGAAAATAAACTGCCAGAGCCATTCCTAGGATTGGAAACAGTAGGGGAGCTTTACGGTATGATGCTTTATCATGAAGCTGATCATATTGGGCAAATGAAGGCGATGGAACGTATTATTAAAGCTCTTTAGTCTTAATTGCATATAACAAGCAATACAGTTGTAATGTTAAATAATATATACAAAAAAGGTAGATAAATTATTATCTACCTTTTTTGTATAACTTCTTGAAGGATTAGAGAATTTTATAATTTTTTATGTGGTGATTATTAATTATAGTATTCCTAAATATGGAATATACGTATAATGATAGAGAAGAACTAGAAATAGGGGTGAATACTATGATTACATTAGAGAAAAAGTTGGAGCAATATAAACATACATATGTACAGTTAAAGGGAGAACTAAAATGGAAAACGAGTGATTCTCGAACAGGAATGATGATTGCTGCTATGTATGCAGGTAGTGATAGATTGTTTGATCTCGGACGTTTTTTAGAAATTAGTAGTTATATTAAGAATCAGGTAGGGATGTTTTCATACTTAAAGTCTTATCATCGTTTTGTAGTGGCCGCAACATTAGATATTCACTTTACAGATTACAAGAAAGCTTTTCGGACGTTTTTAGATTTATATGAACAATTGGTCACTGGTGGCTTTAGCCGGAGTATATTTACTTATCTCGCAGCAGCTGTGCTTTTGACAGAAGAAGATGAACAGCATGGCGCGCACATTCAGCGTTCGATGCAAGTATATAAACGCATGAAAAAGGATCATCTCTTTCTTACAAGTACAAATGATTATCCGCTCGCAGTTTTATTAGCAGGACAATCAGAGCATGTAGAAACACTTATGGACCGAGTGGAACGTCTTTATCAGAAACTAGCGACAGCTGGTTTGCGTAAAGGGAATGATCTTCAATTCTTGAGTCATATTCTTTCATTAAAGAAGGAGGTCAGGGAAGAACTATTAGTTGCAAAATGCACAAATATATGGAATTTGTTAAAGCAAGAAAAGGTAAAAGTAAAACAGATGCATTACCCAGCTATCGGGCTACTAGCGTTACTCGAGGACGGAGAAAAAGAGATTCATTCTATTCGAGCATTTATTGAAAAATTGCAGGGGGATAAATTGTTCCGTTGGCATACAGATACAAATATTCTTATTGCTATTCAACTGTTCGTAAGTCAGAAAGGTGAGGAAAGTAAAGCTACCAACACAGGTTTACAAACAATGATAGAAGTCCTCATACAAGCACAACAGGCAGCCATGATGGCAACGATTGCTGCTTCATCTGCAGCAACATCTTCTGCTAGTAGTGGTTCATAATGTGCAACTGCTTATGCTCTTGTAAATTATAACTCCTTTGATAAGGTCGGTTTAAAAAATATTACTAAAAAAAGCCCATCACTCTCTAATGAGTGATGGGCTAATTGATTTTACATAATCAGCATTATCTTTTTGATTCCTTCAAATGTTTGAGCTGCGTGACAATCATAATGCTAATAACAACTAATAAAAACCATGAGCTAATTTTGCTTAAGTGAACGAGGTTCCATGCTTCCCGTTGATTTGGATATTGCCATGCACCGAAAAATGTTGCGATGTTCTCTGCAATCCAAATGAAAAATCCGATAAGGAAAAAGGAGAGAACGAGTGGTATTTTATATGTAACGCCTCGTAATGAAAATTCCACAAATGTCTGAAAGAAAACGATGAATAGAAGTAAAGTTAAGAACCATCTAAAATCGTATAGAAAATGATGCGTAAAAAAATTGAAGTAAATCATTGCTCCTAATGGCACGGTAAAAATAGCTTTCGGCCAATAATGCATTTGTAAATGCAACCTTCTCCACGCTTGGCATATGTAACTTGCGACACTTGCGTACATAAAGCCGCTGTAAAGCGGAACTCCAAAAATCTTTGAATACGCCTCTTCAGGATAACTCCATGAACCGAAATGAACTTTATATATTTCTAGTAAAAGGCCGATGAGGTGAAAGACAGTAATTACTTTTAATTCGTCTTTCGTCTCAAGTCCAGTCTTGTACATAATCCACTGCATAAGAAGACATGCGATGAGTATGAAATCATAGCGATATAACCCTGGAATAGAAACGATTTTTGAAAGGGCTAGTGTTAAGAAAATAACGACTGGGAATAAGCAAGATAATGCTTGCTCGTAAGTGAAGTGTAGTAGTTGTTTTATATAGAACATTGTGTCACCTTCGGAATTTTTATTAGAAAAATCAAAATAATTAATAAGTATACTACAATTTAAAAAATAATTCAGTAGTCTATTTTGCGTGTATTTGTAAGTCTTGGAAGGGAATTGTAATGAGTATTTTAATATTTAGCGAAGTGAAAAAATAGTTTGCTATTTAAAAAAAGTGGGGATATAATATCTAAATGAAAATGATAATTATTATCAATAATAATTACAAATAAAAAATAATTATAAAAAACAACTGAATATAAAGGATGAAATGAAACATGTTACATAAGTCTACTGTACATGCTGGTAGTAACCGCTGGATACATATTAAGTTCATATGTTTCATGAGCTTAACAATTTTATGTTTAATTGGATCTATATTTTTAGCCATTTCATTTGGTGCAAAGGATATTCATTTACAAACGGTGTGGGCAGCGGTTTTGAATTACGATCCGAAATTAACACAGCACCAAATTATTTATGAATTAAGGCTCCCGAGAGTAATTGGAGCAGCAGTTGTAGGGGCAGCTTTTGCGGTTGCTGGTGCTGTTATGCAAGGTGTAACACGAAACCCTTTAGCTGATGCAGGTGTACTCGGAATAAATGCAGGTGCGATGTTTGTAGTAGCACTTAGTTTTGCTTTTTTTCCGCATATGCCGTATTCCTATTTAATGATTGTTTCCTTTATTGGAGCAGTCTTAAGTACAGTACTTATTTTTGTTATTGGATCAGCAACATCAGGTGGGTTAACACCAATGAGGTTAACGATTGCTGGAGCTGTTATGGCAGCGCTTTTACATTCATTAAGTTCAGGTGTTGCGATTTATTATGATTTAAGCCAAGATTTAGCGTTTTGGTATGCTGGTGGTGTTGCAGGGGTTAAGTGGGAACACTTGAAATTTTTAGTCCCTATTATTCTTATAACGATTATTTTTGCAATAGTGTTAGGGAGATCTATTTCACTCATATCAATGGGGGATGATGTTGCTACAAATTTAGGAGTGAAAACGAACCGAACGAGAATACTAGGGATGATTATAGTAGTTATTCTGGCAGGTGTTTCTGTTTCAGCTGTTGGTTCTATTGGATTTGTAGGACTAGTTATCCCGCACATTGCTAGAAAATTAGTTGGTGTTAATTATAGACTCATTATTCCTATGTCAGCATTATTAGGAGCTATGTTATTAGTTGTAGCTGATTTAGGGGCAAGAACAGTAAATCCTCCTAAGGAACTTGCGATAGGGATTATGGTAGCTCTTGTTGGAGTTCCGTTCTTCCTCTATATAGCACGTAAAGTTGGGAGGGAGTTATAAGTGAAAGATCTTTTTAACACGGATAAAAAGAGAGCTATTACTGTAACTACAATCTTCGGATGTATAAGTATCGCTGTAATTTTAATTAGTTTAAATACAGGGACACTGAGTATAGCACCACTTAGAGTAATTGAAACACTTTTGGGTTATGGTGATTTTGAGAGTGCAACCGTGCTATATGATTATCGTATGCCAAGAATAATAATCACGATGTTAGCCGGTATTGGTCTTGGTATTTCCGGTGCGATTTTGCAAGGGTTATCACGTAATACACTTGCAGATCCTGGGATTTTAGGGTTGCATTCAGGTGCATCTTTCGGTCTTATCGTATTTGTTACTCTCTTTCATTCTATTAATGAGAGTGCATCCATTTTAATACCGTTATTTACATTTGGCGGAGGAGTATTAGCTGCATTTCTTATTATTTTACTTGCGAGTGATCGGTCAAAAGGTTTACTTCCCATTAGACTTATTCTCGTTGGTATTGCAGTTTCAGCTGGCTTTAGTGCAATTTCGTTATTTTTCTCTCTCAAGTTAAATGATGAGACGTATACATTCGCTTCTAGATGGCTAGTTGGTAACGTGTGGGGAAGGGATTGGATTCATGTCTTTGCATTATTACCTTGGATTTTCATACTAACCCCTTATGCGTGGCTAAAATCTAAAACGTTAAATGCATTGTCACTAGGTGATAGTGTAGCAGCAGGACTTGGTGTTTCTGTTCAAAAAGAACGGTTATTACTTTTAGCTACAGCGGTTGGATTATCTTGCACAAGTGTATCGATGGCAGGAGGAATTGGTTTTATCGGTTTAGTTGCTCCGCATATCGCAAGGAAGTTAGTAGGTACTACATATCAACACTTTCTTCCTTTAGCTGGCATTATCGGAATGATTATTTTAGTGCTAGCAGATACGATAGGTCGTTCTATATTTGAGCCAAACTCTATTCCGGCTGGTGTAGTAGTGGCAGCTTTAGGAGCACCGTATTTTCTTTATTTACTTACAAAAACAAAATAAATACTTCAAAGAGGAGAACATATGAAAAAGAAACTTACTATTTTATTTAGCATGATGTGTATTTTAGTATTAGCAGCATGTGGTCAAACGAAAGCTAATGAAGAGGCAACGAAAAAAACGGAAAAAAGTAATGATCCAAAAATTGCTTCAATGTCTATTCATTTAACAAATGATTTACTTGCATTAGGAATTACACCAGTAGGTTCTGTTATTGGTGGAGATTTAAAAGATTTCTTACCGCACGCTAAAGAGAAGTTGAAAGATACGAAGAAGCTTGGTGTTGTAACAGATCCGAATATGGAAGCGTTACTTCAATTAAAGCCAACTGACATTTATGTTGATGAAAAATATGCTGGTAAAGATGTAGCGAAATACGAAAAAATTGCAAAAACACATTCTTTCAATTTAGATGAAGGTACGTGGAGAGAGCATTTAAAACAAGTTGGTAAACTTGTAAACCGTGAGAAAGAAGCAGATAAATATATTCAAGATTACGAAGAGCAATCAAAACGAGTAAAAGGTTTAATAGATAAAGAGCTAGGTAATAACGAAAAAGTAATGGCAATTCGCGTTACTGCAAAAGAATTGCGTGTATTTAGTACGAAAAGACCGATGGGACCAATTTTATTCCAAGACTTAGAGTTACAGCCTGCAAATGGTGTAGAGAAAATTGATGGAAACCGCCCTTTCGAAGTCATTTCACAAGAAGTATTACCTGACTTTGATGCAGATGCGATTTTCGTTGTTGTAAATAGAGATGATAAAGCAAAAGCAGCATTTAAACAACTTCAAGAAACGCCAATTTGGAAAGACTTAAAAGCAGTTAAAGGCAAGCATGTATACATTATCAATGATCAACCATGGCTTGACTATTCTGCTTTAGGAAACAAAATGGCAATGGATGAAGCGGAGAAAATGTTTACGAAATAATATAGTTTTGTTATTAGGAAAGGCCCTCTAAATTTGAAGGGCCTTTCTATTATTGTTAGAATAAATAAAAAATTATACAATGAAGTTAATTCAATATGGAGGAGATGTGCCAATGTCAGTGCTTATTGTAAGTATCCCGTTTATGAAACAGTTTATGGAACAAGGGGATAAATAGGCTAAAATAAGTATCCCTGTTATTTAAAAGGGGGAGTTTGAAATGACAATGAATCTTTTTCGAAATAAAACGATTAAATTATCAGCTATGAGAGAAACAGATGCTGAAGTAATGGCTATGTGGCAAGAAGATAGTGAGTATTTAAGAAATGTTGATACAGATGTAGCATTCCCGCAATCTTTAAATGAAATAGCAAGTGATGGGTTATTAAAAGGACGGAGATCGAATAGTGTTTCTTTCATGGTAAGGACAGTTCAAGAAGATCGCTTAATTGGTTTTGTGGCGATTCATGGTATAGAGTGGAATAACAGAACAGGTTTATTAGCCATTGGTATAGGAGATGCGAATGATAGAGGAAAAGGATATGGGAAAGAAGCAATACATCTTATTCTAAAGTATGCTTTCTATGAATTGAATTTACACCGCATCGGTCTCGATGTTATTTCGTATAATAAACCTGCCATTGCATTGTATAAAAAGATGGGTTTTGAAATGGAAGGCTGTATGAGAGAAGCGGTTCAAAGAGATGGGAAGTGTTTTGACCGTATCATTATGGGGATATTGCGGGATGAATGGATAGAGCGGCAAGTTTAGAAAGTACATTCGAAATTATATATGTAGTATGCAGGAGATATAATGGTAATTGGCGAAAATTTACAGTGTGCTGATTGAATTTATAAGGAGTCATGCAAAATGAATTTAGAAAAGGAAAAACCAGTAAATGAAGAGGTCGCCGAATTAAAAGAACTTATTAAAGAGTTACACGGAAGTGTGCACCAACTTCAAAGTGAAGTGCAGCAACTAAGGCACGAAAGACCAGTTGTTGAAGTGAGAAAAGGTGTTCAATTATCACCAACAATTATTGGACAAATTGGTGGTATGATTTTAGGTGGTTTAGCAATTATCGGTATATTTTGGTGATGAAAAAAGGTTTGCAGCACGATGCTGCAAACCTTTTGTATTTGACGATATAATGTCATGCAATACAACTTTTACATTAAATAACGTAAATATATATAAGCATGTGATAACAAGAGTGCAACAATAGTTAATGGTAAACCAATTTTTAAGAAGTCCATATAAGAGAAGCCATGTCCTTCACGTTTTGCAATACCAGCAACGACTACGTTTGCAGATGCTCCGATTAGCGTTCCGTTTCCTCCTAAGCAAGCTCCAAGAGATAACGCCCACCATAGTACTTCGATTTGCGGAGAATCGACAGATAGTCCGAGTCCTGTAGCTAAGTCTTGAATAAGAGGGATCATCGTTGCGACAAATGGGATGTTGTCGATTGTTGCAGATGCGATGCCAGATACCCATAAAATAAGTATAGCCGCGAATCCGATGTCACCGTTTGTTACGTCGATTACTTCTTTTGCAAGTGAAGAGATAAGTCCGATATCAATTAACCCGCCAACGAGAACGAATAGTCCGGCGAAGAAGAAAATGGTTACCCATTCAACGTGGGCAAATACATCTTCAATATCATGTTCTTTCACGCCGATTAACATAAGAAGTGTAGCGCCTGTCATCGCTATAACGGCAGCGTCTACATGAATAATCGAATGAAGTACGAAGCCTAAAATAGTGAGTCCTAAAATCGAAATAGATTTTAAAAGGAGGCTTTGATCTTTAATGTAATCTTTTTCGTTTAATGCCATTAGTTTTTCGATTTGTTCAGGTGTTGTTTTTAGTTTGTTACGATACATGAAGTAAATAATGCCAAGTGTCACGATAGAAATAATAATTACGATTGGAGCTAAGTTAATTAAAAAGGCGTTAAAGTCTAAATGCTTGTTTGCTGATCCAATCATAATATTAGGTGGATCACCGATTAATGTTGCTGTTCCGCCTATATTTGAAAACAGCACTTCTGAAATCAAATAAGGTACAGAATTTACTTTTAAAATACGTGTAATGGATAATGTAACAGGAACGATTAATAAAACAGTCGTTACATTGTCCAAAAATGCTGATCCGACGGCAGTTAATAGGGATAGTAATAATAAAATGCGAATCGGTTTTCCGCCAGCTGCTTTTGCCGCTTTAATGGCCACAAATTCAAAGACGCCTGATTGACTCGTAATATGTACGAGAATCATCATCCCAATTAAAAGGGTAATCGTTTCCCATTGAATATGTGATGTGAAAGCAGTATGTAAATCTACAACTCCAAAAATAATCATAATAGCAGCACCGAATAGTGCGATTACAGCACGATTCAATTTCTCAGAAATAATAAATCCGTACGTGATTAAAAATACGGCAATTGCAAAATAATATTGCCAATTTGCTACTTCATGTGCTGACTGTTCCAATCATGTCACCTTCTTTAAATTATGTATTCAATTGTCGAAATGTATCTCGCTGCAATAATACGGGATAAAATATATTGTAGCAAATTCAAAAAAGAAAGAAAACTATTTAACAAAGTGAAGGAAAAAATGTATTTTTTACATATCATATAAAAAATATAAAAAACACAGTGCAAATTATTAGGAAAAGTGAGCGTTGTCCTCTAATATAGAGATAGCAATTTACATTATTTTTGCGTAAAATGGTTTAAAGAGGTGAATTCCGATGGAAATAGTAAAAGATAGTTCTCTTATTCAAAATGAAATTGAACGTTTTGTAAATAAAGATGTATATATTCATTTAGAAACGACAAACGGAGCGTATGCATCACACATAAATGAAAAGATGATGACAGTTGGTGCTTTCATTCGAAATGCGATTATCCGTTTTGAACGCGGGAAGATAACTGGAACAAATCCATACCGAGTTGGTCTGAAAATGGATCACGGTTGGGTATATGCTGAAGGTATTACGCACTGGGAAGTAGACGATCAAGAGCGTTTATTATTAGCTGGACATGATAATTTAGGTCGTCTAGCAGTTGCACTTGAGTTAAGCTTAACACCATTTAAGTAAGAAGGAGGGAAACTTATGGAGAGACATGTACTTGTTGTATTTCCGCATCCAGATGATGAAGCATATGCTGCGGGAGGAACAATTCGCTTATTAACAGATCAAGGAGTACCTGTAACATATGCATGTGGTACTCTAGGACAAATGGGACGTAACATGGGTAAGAACGTATTCGCTAACCGTGAAACGATTCCACATATCCGTAAGAAAGAATTGAAAGATGCTTGTGAAGCGATGGGTATTAAAGATTTAAGAATGCTTGGCTTCCATGATAAAACGTTAGAATTTGAAGATGTTGATTTCGTTGCTGACAAAATTGAAGCAATCATTCAAGAAGTAAATCCATCTCGAATTATTACATTTTATCCAGAGCACGGTGTACATCCAGATCATAATGCATTTGGCCGCGCTGTCGTTCGCGCTGTATCACGTATGCCAAAAGAAGAGCGCCCAGTTATTCATGCTGTTGCGATTACGAAAAATCGTGAAGCAGTATTAGGAGAACCGGATGTTGTAAATAACATTAGTGAAGTATTTGATCATAAATTAACTGCATTAGGTGCGCACCGTTCACAAACAGAAGCAATGCTTGAAGACACGCATGCAAAAATAAAAAACAAAGATGCAGCAACATTAAAATGGCTGCAACTTGAACAGTTTTGGACTTATAAATGGGAGTAGGCTAGAAGGATACCTTCTAGTTGCTCTTACATAGAAAAAGCGCCGTCACTTGTGATGGCGCTTTTTCTTGTTGAAGACTATACATTTTTTAGGGTGCTTCAAAATTTTTAAATTAACGTGCAGTATAGCCTCCATCAACAAGAAGTGTTGTACCGTTAACAAAACTAGCATCATCACTTGCTAAAAATAAGACAGCTTTAGCGACTTCTTCTGGTGTTCCAAGTCTGCCTTGCGGATGAAGTGAAGCTAAATATTCTTTCTGTTGAGGATTAACACTACCCAGTAAAGGGGTGTCAATATAACCAGGGCACACCGCATTAATACGTATTCCATATTTAGCGTAGGCAGTACATAAATTTTGAGTTAATAGTTTCACACCACCTTTTGCAGAGGAGTATGCTGTTGGGGTAGGTAATGAAACAAAACTATGAATCGAACCAGCGTTAACGATGACACCACCTGTACCTTGTTTAAGAAATTGTTCAATCGAATATTTATCAGAAAGGAATACCCCAGACAAATTAATATCAATAGTTCTTTTCCATTTTTCATAGGATAATTCGTTTGCCGGTGCATCATCAGCAACGCCGGCATTGGCATACATAATATCTAATTTACCGTATGTACTTACTGTCTCATGAATTAGCTGTTTAATATCTGCCTCTTTTGTTACATCAGTTTTAATAAATAACGTATTATATCCATGTGCATTCAATTCATCTGATAGTTCTTTTCCACGTTCAGAAAAGTCAGCAATAACTACTTTTGCACCTTCTTCGATAAAAAGACGAACAGTAGATTCGCCAATTCCACTTGCACCACCAGTTATGATTGCCACTTTGTCTTTTAATTTCATATAAACCTCTCCATTCATCAATGAATTTAAGTCGAATTTTTAAATCTTGTTACTAAACTATTAACCTTAAATAGTAAGTAGATAGAAGAAAAAGCTCGCGTTTACTTAATCGTGAGAGTGCTATTTTTTCTTTATCCCGCTATTTGCCAGGCAGTAAGACCCTCACCTCAAAATTCAGCGGAAGCAAAGACATTAGGTGAGGGCTAATAATCAGTGGGGGGGAACAGAACCCCCACTGATTAAAGTCTCACTTTATTGTACTTTTTGATACAGTGATGGGCGAAAATATTAATTTGGTCAATTTTATCATTAGATTGAATATTTGGTAAAGTATTCTCGAATAGAGTGAGTGCTGAAGCTAAACTACTGACCTACATAGGTATAACGAGGGGGATTTACATATAATTGCTCTTTTTTATTTTAGTAATTAACAAATTTTCAAACTTGCTGATGATGTAGTGGACTTAAATAAGTCACTTGTTTTTAAATTGAATCAAAAATAAAAACAGTAAAAATAAAACGTTTAATAATAATTATTTATTGAAAAACGATAAATAAAATGATATTATCAAATTGAAAATTAGTAAGAGAGGTGCTTTTTATAAAATGTAAAACGAATGTTATGTATTAAAAAGAAATTGATGTAAATTAGGAAAATTATATATTTTAATAGCGAAATAAAAAAAGGGAGTTAGAGCATGATTAATAAAACAGTAAAGAAAGTTATCTTGATTGCAGGTGGTTTGTATATTACATATTTAGTAGGTGTAGTTATTTTAGCGGAATCTATACCGTATCCTACATCTCAACAACTTAAAGAAGCCGAAAGAGTAGTTGAACGCTATGTAGGTGAAAATAATGGAGTGAAAATGATAAATACATCTAGTAGCTTCACGGCTGAGATGTTCGATCGGACAATTCAGATTGAAGGGAATTCAAAAGAGAATCCGGAACAAGTATATCGAATGGATTTAGATCAAGTTTCTAATGAAAGTGAAAAAATAACCGAAAAATCGATAAATACAGTTTGTAAATCAAATGATGGGGGAAAGAATTTTACTTGTGCTGATGCTGAATAGCTAAAAGTAGAATCCGTAGCAGCGGAGTAACAGTTGATAACCATTACTCTAGTTAAATAGGAAAAAGCCTCGCAGGGGGGCGAGGCTTTAAACAGGGTATTAAAAATTATCGATTCATTAAGAATAACTTCTATTGAATAAACTAATTTTAGCATGATAACTCATATATATGTGTTACGAATTTATGAACAAAAAATCAATAATAAGAATGTAGAAAAGATAATAATTTATTTAGAATTTGTATCATTACATAAAGTTTGAGTGGAGAAGAAATTATACTTTTGTATGGTGTAATAAAGATATAGTCCGCCTACAGAAATAGGCGGGCTATTTTTTATAAAGAAAAGACAACTTAAGGTAGAGATCTTGTTAAGAAATAGGATAAAAACAAGAATCTTTAAGAAGAGATAAGGTCGTTCAAAAGATAAAGGTATTGTATTTGAAACACGTTATTATTCGTGGATTAAGTTATATTTTTGATAAAAAATCTTTAAAAAGCATTATAATCCCTAGAAGAGATAAGACTTCAATTGAAAACCAAAATACACTTTTTTGAGGTTTTTTAAACTCCATTATTATGGAGAAAAATAAAAAGATAGCAATGAAAAAAATAATTAAGAGACGAAGTATATCAAACATCAATAGCACTCCTAATAGTTAATTTGTTTCACTATATAGTTATTTCCAATATTACAGAATTTAAGAAGTGACTTGTTAATATTAAAGCAAAAAGTTCTCAGAATCTATGAATTAAAAATAAAAAAATTTCGAACTACTGAGCACAGAGGGATTATATATTAATTAGTTTAGCAATTGAAAGAGTAATTTTTTAATCTTGTAAAAGTCCGATTGGTGAGGGCTGATTAAAGTTTCACTTTATTTGTTTTCTTTTTTATATAAAGCCTTAGAACTGGGATTTAGTAATGGTTTATAAGAAACATATATTTTGAATTATTTAATAGAATAATATATATTTATATTGATTTAGTGATTTTAGTTTGTTAAAAATGGGGAAATCGATATGAAGGTTAAATTTGCCGTAATAAAAGATGAGAGCTTTGATTGTAGTTTATTGGAAACAAAATTATTGAAAACTTTTAAAGAAGTAGATTGTGAAGCAGATATTGTAAAGGTTGAGGATGGAATTTTTGAAAACAATGATATACAAACGTATTTATCAGAAATAACCATTCATGTTACTGGAAAAAATATTGGATATAGATCCGTTTCAGCCAGTATATTTATTGTTCTAGAGAGTTTATCAATACAGCTATTTCGTATTCATATTAGTATACTTTAAGCAGTTCAAAAAGTGGCTTCTTCAGAAAATCATACTGATTATATGGAGTTGTAAATATGAAAACAATAGAAATTATCGTAGGTGCTCCCGAATAGTGGATTGCACCTTGTTTGTTGTTAAATAAACAAGGGATTCCTTTTCTAATTTTAATGTATCTCAGCGCTAATTTATAAATAGAAGAATGGAAACATGTGAGTAATTCAATTAGATTGTACAAAAATTTGGTATGCGGATATACGGAATGTATTCACAGGTAAGAGGGTTGTCTCATAATATATATAGATTTTTCTATTAAGATGAACAGAGGGTGTGAATAAATGGAAGATGTTTACGCTAAAATTGATAGTCTCAAGGCGGAGCAAAAAGAAATTATGAGAGACATTCGTAATTTAGAAACGCGTACCACTATTAATGAGAAAGACATAGCAACAATCAATAAGCAATTAGAAAAAATAAGTACAAACACAACTTGGATTTTGCGAATTATTATTAGTGCGATAATAATGTCAGTTTTAGGATTGATATTAAAAGGGATGATTTAAAAGAAAGAGGGGAGCTCCCTCTTTCTTTTATGTAAATGAGAAACTATAAATTTTCCGTTTCCTTTTCGTCTGCATACTTATCCTCTAAGGAAATTAATAGAGGGATTGATATAGTTACAAGAATGATTAAAGTGGTGATAAAAGATTTAGAAAGAGAAAAAGAACCTTCAATTAAAGGTGATAAAAACTTGAATAAGAGTATACTTGTTATTAAGGAAATTACTAAAAAGCTCAAAAGAGATATATTTTTATTCTTTATAGATGTCTCTATAAGGTCTTTAACACAGGTTATTATGACAAATATAGTTAATATGATAAGAGAAACAAAATAATGTGTTAAATTCGTCATACTAATAGTAGGGTCGTCTATTATGTAAGCAAGTAACTTAGATACTAATATTCCTCCAAACAATAAAATAATAAAAGCAAGTAATCCTTCCAATATATAAGTGCTCAAATTGTCTTTCTTGTTAAAGAGTTTATAGTTTAGAGTAGATTGGGTTATTTGAATTAGGAATAGGCTAATAATCCATACATAATATACAATTGGTAATTCTCCTGAGAATAGAGAAATTAGAAAGTTTACTACTGTCCTTAAAATTTCAATCATTACGAAAGTCCTCCTGTTTGTAAGCTTGTGACATTAAAATATGCTAGTCTATCGTTTAATAATTAAACTTACGAATTCAAACTATTTCTAATTATTTCATAAAAAGGTGGCTGCATCAAGTTATCTTTTTAACAATCCTCCAAGGCCGAGCGCTAGTAAAAGAAACGCAATATGTAATATAATTGAAAAAGTATATTTAAAAATCAATGTTAATATTACCCTCCTATAAGTATTAACATACGTAATTGAGGTGTTTTCTTTGTTGTTTTATGACCGGATTTCTATAATGGCCCCTCCTGTTCCGTAGCTAAGGAAAGTCTTTTTATTTCTGAGATTTTCAAAGTTATAGGAGGGTATGAAAAATGAAAAAAGTCTCAGTACCATCACTTTTGTTAATGATTATTCTTGTTGCATTTCCGCAAATTAGTGAAACGATTTACACACCGTCTTTACCGGACATTTCAAAGGCGTTACATGTAAGTAATAATGAGGTGCAGTTAACACTTAGTGTGTATTTTGCTGGATTTGCGTTAGGTGTATTTTTTATTGGGTGGTTATCAGATATAATTGGTCGTCGCCGAGCGATGTTACTTGGAATTGTCATATATGGCGCTGGGAGTTTCTTATGCTATATTGCAAATTCCATTGAAGTTTTATTGGTAAGTCGTTTTATTCAAGCGTTTGGAGCAAGTGCAGGATCCGTGGTTACACAAACGATTCTTCGTGAAAGTGTAGAAGGGCATAAGCGGCATGTTATGTTCGCTCAAATCTCGGCAGTCATTGCTTTTACACCAGCGATAGGACCGTTAATTGGGGGCTTTCTTGATCAAATGTTTGGTTTTAAAATAGTATTTTTAAGTTTAGTAGTTATGAGTGTCGGAATTTTTCTGTATACGTTTGTTTCTCTTCCCGAAACAAAGACGGGATCAGTAACGAATAAAATAAATGTGTTTTCAGTCTTGAAGAGGCTAATTACAAATCCGAAAGTGGTAACATATGGGCTATTAATTGGAGGAGCAAATGGTGTTTTATTTAGCTATTATGCAGAAGCGCCGTTTATCTTTATTGAATACTTTCAATTATCGCCTAGTATGTATGGATTTCTAGGAATTGTTGTTGCATCTGCTTCTATTGTTGGAGCGAAAATTTCAAAACGTTTACTTGCTACTTATAAACCAGAGAAAATTATATATATCGGTTGTCTCGTGATGACAGGGGGAGCTATCCTTTTATCTGTTATTACGTTTATTGGATCAAATCCGAATGTAATATATATGGTTGTATTTTTAATAGCAATGTTTATATTGTTATTAGGGATTGGAGTAGCGTTACCTAACTGTTTAAGTTTAGCGTTAGTAGATTTTCAAGATGTTATTGGTACAGCCGGAGCATTGTTTAGCTTAGGATACTATGTAATTGTAACGATGACAATTTTGGGGATGAGTCAGCTGCATACGGGCTCGTTACTGGTGATGCCACTTTATTTTCTGGCTATAGTAGTTATCATGATGGTGTTTACTAAAGTATTTATTCTAGGTAAACAAACTTCAAAAATGATTTAAATATGAAATGGTAAAAGGGTCTCATTTTTAATGAGACTCTTTTATATTTTGGCTGGGGTAAAGAAGTTAGTAGTTTATTAATATATTAAATTTCTCATTGGTATATAAATCGAATGTGTGGGAAATTACGTTATCAACTATAAAGGTTGAAGTATTTGACATATGAAACCGAGAAAGAAATGCTCTCCTCTGTTATTTATATTGTAATAATATACATGCCGGAATCATATTGAATAGATGTATTTTATTGTTAATTTAGTTAAAAATTAATCAGACTTATGTATAATAATTTATTGAAAAAATAATTGAATTTTTCAGATTAATGAATTAATATAAGGTAAGTAATTTTAAGATTTATAGAATATTGGAAGATGAAAGGTTTTGAGAATTTTATTAGGAGCACAAAACGATTTTAGGATAGCTTTAAAGCTAGTGTAAAATGACGTTTGCTTCATCATTTTCAGGGCCGAAAGGAATTAGGGGAAAGCATCTTGTGTTAAAATGCGGCTATGAATCATCTAAGAGGGGGAAGTGAAGTGGCAAACAAAGAATTGAAAAGAGGTTTAGAAGCACGTCATATTCAAATGATTGCTTTAGGCGGAACGATTGGTGTTGGTTTGTTTATGGGGTCAGCCAGCACAATTAAATGGACAGGTCCGTCAGTAATGCTTGCTTATGCAATTGCAGGTATTTTCATCTTCTTCATCATGCGTGCCATGGGAGAAATGTTGTATATGGAGCCAAGTACAGGCTCATTTGCGACATTCGGTCATAAGTATATTCATCCACTAGCTGGTTATATGACAGCGTGGAGTAACTGGTTCCAGTGGGTTATCGTTGGGATGTCAGAAATTATCGCGGTTGGAGCGTATATGCAATATTGGTTCCCAGATTTACCAGCTTGGATACCAGGTATAATTGCAATGGTTATTCTTGGTGCAGCTAACTTAATTTCTGTTAAGTCATTTGGTGAATTTGAATTTTGGTTTGCGATGATAAAAATCGTTACGATTCTATTAATGATTATTGCGGGATTTGGACTTATTTTCTTTGGAATTGGTAACGGCGGAGAAGCGATTGGTATATCAAATCTTTGGTCAAATGGCGGTTTCTTTACAGGTGGTTTTTCAGGATTCTTCTTTGCTTTATCACTTGTAGTTGGTGCATATCAAGGTGTGGAATTAATCGGTATTACTGCTGGTGAAGCGAAGGATCCGAAGAAGACACTTACAAGAGCGATTCAAAGTACAATTTGGCGTATTTTAATTTTCTATATTGGTGCTATTTTCGTTATTGTAACTGTGTATCCGTGGGATCAATTAAGTACAATTGGTAGTCCGTTCGTAGCAACTTTTGCGAAGGTTGGTATTACGGCAGCAGCTGGACTTATTAACTTTGTTGTTATTACAGCAGCAATGTCTGGTTGTAATAGTGGTATTTATAGTGCTGGTCGTATGCTTTATACGTTAGGTGTAAATGGACAAGCACCGAAATATTTTACGAAACTTTCTGGAAATGGTGTACCTTTATTTGGTACAGTTGGCGTAATTATCGGTCTGGCGGTTGGTGTTGTTTTAAGTTACATCGCACCGAAAAACTTATTCGTATATGTATATAGTGCGAGTGTACTTCCTGGTATGGTACCATGGTTTGTCATTTTAATTAGTCAAATTAATTTTAGAAAAGAAAAGGGAGCAGAGATGAAAGATCATCCGTTCAAAATGCCATTTGCTCCTGTAACAAACTATTTAACGATTGCCTTTTTAATTATGGTATTAATCGGAATGTGGTTTAACGATGATACTCGTATTTCATTAGTTGTAGGTATTATTTTCTTAGCTATCGTTACAATTAGTTTCTATGCTTTCGGAATAGGAAAGCGAGCTCCGTTAGACGTTCAAAATAATAAAGAGATTTCAAGTAAATAAAGAAAAGGCTGTTCATCTGGAACAGCCTTTTCTTATTGTTGTTATTTGTCGATAAATCGATATAATTTGATTTGTGATAGATATATTTGAAAAATCGTTGATATATTGTACGTTATGATAGATATATTTGAAAAATCGTTGATATATTGTACGTTATGATAGATATATTCGAAAAATCGTTAATATAATTTTACATACTATCTGTCACTATCATGATTAAAATTTCTCTAATACGATTTTCCCAATGGTGTGCCCGGTTTCAAGTAGTGCATGTACTTTCTTTAAGTTTTCAGCGTTAATCGGTGTTAATGTTTCATTTTTATGTAAGCTGTACTGATAGTCTAGAAGGAGTTTATTTCTAAAAAGAAGAATTTTTTACTGTATTACTTTATCTCAAACTAAATGTAAAGGTGGATACATAATGACAGTAAAGAAACTTTATTTCATCTCAGCAGGTCGTTGTATGTTGGATCATTCGTCTGTTAACAGTACGTTAACACCGGGAAAATTATTAAACTTGCCGGTATGGTGTTATCTTTTGGAGACAGAAGAAGGTCCTATTTTAGTAGATACAGGTATGCCAGAAAGTGCAGTTAATAATGAAGGGCTTTTTAACGGTACATTTGTTGAAGGGCAGATTTTACCGAAAATGACTGAAGAAGATAGGATCGTGAATATATTAAAGCGTGTAGGGTATGAGCCGGACGACCTTTTATATATTATTAGCTCTCACTTACATTTTGATCATGCAGGAGGAAACGGTGTTTTTACAAATACACCGATTATTGTGCAGCGAACGGAATATGAGGCAGCACTTCATAGAGAAGAATATATGAAAGAATGTATATTACCGCATTTGAACTACAAAATTATTGAAGGGGATTATGAAGTGGTACCAGGTGTTCAATTATTGTATACGCCAGGTCATTCTCCAGGCCATCAGTCGCTATTCATTGAGACGGAGCAATCCGGTTCAGTTTTATTAACGATTGATGCATCGTACACGAAAGAGAATTTTGAAGATGAAGTGCCGTTCGCAGGATTTGATCCAGAATTAGCTTTATCTTCAATTAAACGTTTAAAAGGAGTTGTGGCGAAAGAGAAACCAATTGTTTTCTTTGGTCATGATATAGAGCAGGAAAAGGGTTGTAGAGTGTTCCCTGAGTATATATAGTGCAAAAAGTCATGAGTTTGCGTGCTCATGACTTTTTCGTTTAAATAATTTTTTTAAATAAATTATAAACTTTTTTTGAACTATCTTCGTTTAACTGATAGTACGTAAGGTTTACATCATCAGGAGTATCTTGCTGAGCAATCATCACTTCGCTGCTGTGATGATCAACTATCCATATGAAATATTTTTTATAAGTTCCATCCTCGAAAGTAATCCACATATCACAATCTATTAAATCTGATCCTTCTTCATCCAATGTTAATTTGCCTTTTTTTGCGGTATTCATACTGTTAATAAATGTTTTTAATTCATCTGTTTTTGTGAGAAAGATATCCTGTTTTGTTTTAATTGATTCGACATGTATATCTTTTATTTCCTGTTTACCTAAAAAAACAGGAGGCTCATTTGGATCTCGCGAGCTTGAAATAATAGTAGCTTTCTTTTTCGGTTTATTTGCAGTATAGAGATCTTGAATAGATTTTCCCGAGTTTATAAACCATACAATTCCACAAATAATCAATACACTACCTAGCAATAAAATAATTTTTTTAATAAGATTTTCTCCTCTCTATTACTTCGTGTGAAGAGCTTTTCTATTAATATATGATAGGTAAGCGTAAAGTATTATAGTTGAACTTGGTTATGCTTCACAGTTTTTATCGGGCGATCTATGAGTAAATTGTAAGTGAGCCCAATTAATACGAAAATGCCACCGATAACTTTACCAATTGAGAGTTCATTTGTTAGGAAGAAATCAATAATAGTCCCCGCAAATAATTGTCCGATAAAGATGAGTAATGTTAAATAAAAGGCTGATATTTTAGGAGTAATATAGTTGGATAATGAAATAACGATAACGCCTACTAATCCGCCTAAGTATACGGCGATAGGAATAGATTGCAATTTATGAATAGGGATATACAATGAATCTGAACTGAAAATTAAAAATAACATAGAGAAAAATAATCCAGTAATATAATTGAAAAACGTGCCTTCCCAGTTTCCAATTTCCTTTGCTAAATTCGCGTTAATAATTCTAGCAATGACGATAGAAACACCAGCTAAAATAGCAATTGTAATATATAACATTTTCTTGCCCCCATTAATAAATTGTCATGATTATAATTCCAGAAGAGATGAAACATAATCCAATTAGTTTTTTCTTTTCAAACTTTGCAACTTTCATTCCTAATAAGCCGAAATGATCAATAACGATGGAAGCAATAGATTGACCGAGTAAACTTAATGCGATCGTAATAGAAGCACCAAGGACGGAGAAACTTATATTGTTAAAAAGAACAGTGAATACTCCAATCGCTCCAGCGCCATATAAAAAAAGTGGAATACTTTTATCGAAACGAATTTTATTTTTGTTTATGATTAAAATGAAGATAACTGCAATTAAACCGACAAGGTGAATGACCACGCTTGCTGTATACTTGCCAATTAACTCAGATAAAATCCCATTCAGTGGAAGCATAACGGCGATGAGCACACCAATAAACACAGAAAGAAAGTTATACAATGTAATATCCCCTTTGTATTTCATATTTGTAATGACTGTATCATGCTGAAATTGTGTATTACTATGACATATGTCATAGTGGAAGAAGAAAATTTTGATTACAATGGGGATGAGTTGTAAAGGTGGGGAACTATGAAGAAAGTATGTAATTCTATTAAATTAGCAGAGTATATGAAGAAAAATAATATTGATTCATTTTTTAGTCATGATATGAAGCCATATATGGAACTTATATTTTTTAAAAAGAATGAGTTTATTTGTAGAGAAAATGAAGAGATAGATTATTTATATTTCTTTGTTGAAGGAAAAGCGAAAGCGTTTAACACATTAAGTAACGGGAAATCCGTATTACTGTGTTTTTATGATAGTTTGCAGTTACTTGGAGATGTGGAGTTAATTCATTCCCAAAGGATTACTTCAAATGTACAAGTAATGGCAGATTCATATTGTGTTGGTTTACCATTAGGAAAAGTGAGAAATCAGCTATTTCATGATGCGAAATTTTTAAGATGTATTTGTGGATCGTTAGCACATAAGTTAAATCGACTTTCAAAAAATAGTACAATTAATTTATTGTATCCGCTTGAAAATAGACTTGCGAGTTACATGTTAGCAGCAGGGGAACGAGCAGTTCAGCATGAAAATAGAATTGTGTTTAGTGGGAATTTAACGGAAATAGCGGAATTGTTAGGAACGAGTTATCGACATTTATTACGTACTTTGAATCTCTTTTGTGATAAAAATATAATCAAGAAAAACAATGGTTGTTTTGAAGTAGTAAATGTAGAAGTTTTGAGGGAATTGGCTGCGGATGTTTATAAATAGGAGGAGAGTATAAATGATAACACCTATATTTAGAATTTTTGATATTGAAAAAGCAAAACTATTTTACTTAGGTTTTTTAGGATTTAAACTGGATTGGGAACATCGGTATGAGGAAAATATGCCATTATATTTGCAAATTTCGTTACAGGATGCTGTGATACATTTATCAGAACATCATGGTGATGCCTCACCAGGTGGTGCGATTCGAATCAAAATAGATGATGTAAAGGATTATCATTCTATATTATTAAGTAAAGAATATGCTTATTCGAAGCCGAATATAGAAAAAACACCTTGGGGTACAATTGAATTAACTGTAATTGATCCGTTTTCAAATAGAATTACACTGTACGAGGAAAAATTGTAGAAATGGAATGAAGAGTAGTTCATAGAGCAGTGAACTGCTCTTTTTTATTTTGAGTAGATATTGAATCATATAAAAAGAAAATGTTATGATTATGGAAACGTATGAATATATGAACAAGTATTCATATGTTTAAGAAGAGGAGGGATTAGAATGAAAGACCTAATTATTATTGGGGCGGGTCAAGCTGGATTAACAATGGGATATTACTTGAAGCAAGAAGGGTATAATTTTTTATTACTTGAGGCAGGAAAACAAGTTGGTGATTCATGGAGAAATCGATATGATTCTTTGCAGCTTTTTACCCCAAGGTCTTACAGTAGCTTGCCGGGTATGACGTTAATAGGTGAAAAAAATGAATTTCCATGTAAAGATGAAATTGCAACTTATTTAGAAGAATATGCCAGACATTTTCAATTACCGGTACAATTACAAACGGAAGTTCTAAAAATAAAGAAAGAAAAAGAAATATTTGAATTACATACTCCTACAGAAATTTTACAAACGAAAAAAGTTATTATCGCATCAGGTGGTTTTCAGCAACCATTTATTCCCTCAGTTTCAGCAAATCTATCATCACATATTTTGCAAATACATTCATCACAATATAAATCACCATCACAAATTCCTAAGGGAAAAGTACTAGTAGTAGGTGGTGGGAATTCAGGAATGCAAATTGCAGTAGAACTGGCAAAGACTCATGAAGTTACGGTGTCTATTAGTCATCCTTTAACGTTTTTACCGTTACAACTTTTTGGAAAAAGTATTTTTAATCTGCTAGAAAAAGTGGGTTTATTGTACGCTGAAATGAATACAAAGAGGGGAAGATGGTTTCAGAAAAGAAAGGACCCTATTTTCGGTTTTGAAGGTAAGAAACTTATTCGTAATGGAGCAATTAAACTGCAAGAAAAAGTAGTAAGTGCATCAGGAAATAACATTATGTTTCAGAATGGTGATACTTATAGTGCAGAAAGCGTTATATGGTCAACTGGTTTTGTACAAAATTATAATTGGATTGAAATTGAACAGGCAGTGAATGAGAAAGGATTTCCTAATCATATAAAGGGAATCAGTCCAGTAAAAGGATTGTATTATATCGGTTTACCATGGCAATCTCAAAGGGGTTCCGCACTTATTTGTGGTGTAGGAAAGGATGCAGCGTATGTACTTTCTGAAATCAAAAAAATAGATCAGTAGCAATAACTACTGATCATCCATATGTACATGAATTAGGAGAGGTCAAACATTTATTAACTTTATTATAATAGATTTTCATAGAATTAAAAACTGAAAATTCAAATTTCATGTTGAGAAAGTTTTTTGTATCGAAATATATGAAAAAATAGGGATTTTTATTAAAACAGAAAAAGATATTTCTATTTTAGTAAATTATGATATAGTCTAAATAATCGTGTTTTTCCATAAATGTAATTATTTTCATTTTAGTTTTGTTTATATGAGGGAAGGAGAAGTAATTATGAAGTTTGATGATCAACGCTTACTAGGAGTACGATTAGGTTCTGTGCTTGTGACAGAGGAAAATCAATATTTAGTAATTAAGAAAAAAGATCATTATGCACTATTAAATATACATAATTTAGAATGCACACATGTTGAAGTGCAGTTAGAACATTTGGAAGAAATGTTGCGGGAAGATTTCCAAGAAAGTATAACGGAGATTATCGCACCAGAACATATAAAAATTGTTGCGAAAAATGTTATATAAATAAAGAAGCTGGAAGGAACAGCTTCTTTATTTTCATTATAAGGATAACGTTTTTACAACCTCACCAATGATCCCTTCCATTTGATGAACACCTAAATCGGAATTAGTCATAATAACAGCACCATTCCCGCAGTATGGATAACAAACCATCATACATTGAAATCCAACGCCCCATCCAAGTGAATATATTTGTAAGTCTTCATTTGAATCATCTAGAAAAACACCTAATCCAGTCCATTTTGAGCAACCTTGAGAAGAAATCATGTCTATTACTAATTTTTGAGAAAGTTTTAGTTTGCCCTTTCCTTGTAAGGAATGAATGATTTCAATAACTAAAGCTGATAAGTCAGTTGGTGTTGTCCAAATACCTGAAGCAGCTGCAAATGGATAAAATGGATACTTCTCATTTGTTACAGTTCTATCTTTATTATGTCCGCAAGCAAAAACGTCGGTTTTATCTATGTCTTGTGGAGAGAAAAGTGTACTGTTTTTCATTTGTAGTGGCTGGAAGATGTGTTCTTCTAATAACTGACTAAATAATCTTCCTGTAATATCTTCAAGTAGTAGTTCGGTTATACAAAAGCTTGCGTCTGAGTAGTGAAATCCACTTTCTGGTTTATAAGTTACCTCTATAGGTACGGGACAATATAGTGTTTTACCAGAAAGGAGCTCAGACATATTAGGTAATCCTTTTGCAGGTGTATAATGTTCAAAACTATTAGGTGGATCAATGAGTCCAGATTGATGGCTTAATAAGTTTCTCAAAGTGATGCTTTTTTGTGAAGTAAATAGATTAGTAGGAATGTTCCAAGATGTGAGTTTATCATTTACGTCTTCATCTAAATGCACGATACCATGCTCTGATAATGTTAGTACGAGCATTGTAGTGATGAATTTGCTGATAGAACAAGAATTAAAGAGAGAATTTGTAGTAACAGCTCTAGTTGTTCCAGCTTCAAGTGTTCCAAAGGCAGTCGCTTCATCTAGTTTGCCATTACGTATAACAGCGAGGCTTAAACTTGCAACGGAATATTGATTCATTTTCTCGTATATATTGCTACTTTTTAAGTTCATGGTGACTCCTTTCTTTAAAGACAGAATATTATTTTTATTATACAGTAGTAAAAAAAAGAAAACACTTCTTCATTCACCAATGAAGTGTTTTCTTTTTTTGTTAGTTTGAAGTGAACTTTTGAAAAGATTTGTCTCGGTACATGTACATAACCGATGAGATTGTTATTAAAGAAATAATGATTTGTTTGTTTTTAATTGGTGCATTGAAAACAAGCCAACCAACTATATCAAATAATAAATGTAGCAAGATTGAAAGAACTACAAATTGAAGTAACGTATTTAAAAATCTTTTCATAAAGTGTCCCCCTAAAATAATAGGTTTTATTAACAGTTTGATATAGTGGCATTATACAGTAAATGTTTCATGTGGTAAAATTTACATAAGTTAGTGAAATAAAACAAATGAAAGTTAGTAAAGGGGAACATTTATGGAATTCTGGATGGTTATACTGATATTAGCCTTTGGTTTCATTTATATCGCTGAAAAATTAGCTACAATTGAAAAGAAAAATGATGCGCGTTTAAAGAGAATTGAAGATAGATTACAATTAATTACGAAAGAAATGGGAATTGTAGAAAGAGAACCTGAAATTAATAAAGAACTACGCCAGCTTGTAGAAGAAGGAAAAAAAGTTACAGCAGTTAAGAGAGTAAGAGAAGCTTTTGGTTTTTCCTTACTAGAAGCGAAGCAATATGTTGATAAATTATAAAAAAGATCATCCATTTGGGTGATCTTTTTCACTGCACCATGCGTGCATTTACATAAGCCGCGATTATAAAGTGTCCAATTATATGGAACAAACATTTGAGATAAATTGTCTAATATAGGTAATAACTATTTAGCTTGAAAGAAAGGGTTGATGACATGAAAAAGAATACGTTGTTAAAAGTAGGATTATGTGTAGGTTTACTAGGAACAATTCAATTTGTTAGCACAATTTCTTCTGTACAAGCATCACAAAAGGTAGAGAAAACAGTAATAAAAAATGAGACGGGAGCCATTTCAATATCTCAGTTAAACAAGAATGTATGGGTTCATACGGAGTTAGGTTATTTTAATGGAGAAGCAGTTCCTTCGAACGGTCTAGTTCTTAATACTGCTAAAGGACTAGTGCTTGTTGATTCTTCTTGGGATGACAAATTAACGAAGGAACTAATAGAAATGGTAGAAAAGAAATTTCAGAAGCGCGTAACGGATGTCATTATTACACATGCGCACGCCGATCGAATTGGCGGAATAAAAACGTTGAAAGAAAGAGGAATTAAAGCGCATAGTACAGCATTAACCGCAGAACTAGCAAAGAAAAGTGGATATGAAGAGCCACTTGGAGATTTACAAACAGTTACGAATTTGAAGTTTGGCAATACAAAAGTAGAAACGTTCTATCCAGGGAAAGGACATACAGAAGATAATATTGTTGTTTGGTTGCCACAATATCAAATTTTAGCTGGAGGCTGTTTAGTAAAATCTGCGGAAGCTAAAGATTTAGGAAATGTTGCGGATGCGTATGTAAATGAATGGTCTACATCGATTGAGAATGTGCTGAAGCGATATGGAAATATAAATTCGGTAGTACCTGGTCATGGAGAAGTAGGAGGCAAGGGATTACTTTTACATACATTGGATTTATTAAAATAAGAAATTGTAGAAATACAAAAGAGAGGAGAAATAATTTTCTCCTCTCTTTCTTCTAACTATATTTAAATGCTGAATCTGTCGATTACGTCAGCATATATTACTGAGATTTTAATTCCAAGTATACAAATACTAGTACTGTCATAATTGCAATAACAACGTAAGTAGCATCAAGCATTATAAGTGTTTTTAAAGTTTCAGTCATCGTAATTCACCCCTGTTATAAAAATATAACATGATCTTTTTATTGATTGGATAAGAGATCATAAAGATAAAATGTATATGAAATTTCTTAAGTAGCTTCTATATAAATATATCATATAAATAATGTAAGTAATGTTAAGATAATGTAAATGTATTGTAAATAAAGAGGTTTACAATGAAGGCTTTAATAAAAAAATGATAGTTCCTTAAAATAAAAAATACGCTATTTTCATATGAGATGAATTGCAATTATTTGTATAAGGGATTCAAAAAAATTTTTTCGGTGTATATATTTCTCCAAATTAATTATTTAGCTATTTAAAAGTATCGAAAGATGTGTGCACACTAATGTATATTTTTTGGATGTCAATAAAAGTATTATGTCAACAATATGAACTGTCACAAATCTTTATATATTATTGTGATTGATATCACATCACTTTTTTTCAATGGGTATTATGCTTAAGGTGTAATGAATGATTGGGAGAGGGTGGGATGATATGTTTTGTTATCAATGTGAACAAACGCCAACAGGCGGATGTAAAGTAATGGGTGTTTGTGGCAAGAATGAAACGATTGCGAGTTTACAAGATACGATTGTGTTTGGGCTAAAAGGAATTGCAGCTTATCGCACACATGCTGCTCAGCTAGGGTATACGGATGCATTTGTAGATGCTACAACACAAGAAGCTTTATATATGACATTAACAAATTCTAACTTTAACGAACAAGAGCATATTGATATGGCTATGAAAGTTGGGAAATCAGCTTTACGGGTGATGGAGTTATTGGATGAGGCACATACGAATCATTTTGGTGTGCCAGAGCCTGTACAAATTACACAAAATCGTGTAGAAGGTAAAGCAATTGTAGTTACGGGCCATAATTTATTTGCATTAGAAGAACTATTAAAGCAAACAGAAGGAAAAGACATTAATATTTATACGCATTCTGAAATGCTACCAGCACACGGATACCCGCAGCTGAAAAAATATAAACATTTAAAAGGAAACATCGGTAAGGCATGGTATGATCAAAGACGCCTTTTTGAAAAATTTACTGGTGCCATATTAGCTACAACGAACTGTGTTATGCCAATTAAAGGCTCGTACTCTGATCGATTCTTTTCATATGAAATTGCAGGTTTAGAAGGTGTACAAAAAATTGAAAATGATGATTTTACACCATTGATTCAAAAAGCGCTAGAACTTCCAGAAGTACATATGGAGTCGGATGAACAGTTAGTGACAGGGTTTCATCATAATACAGTATTATCATTAGCTCCAGAAATTATTGATGCAGTAAAAGAGGGGAAGATAAAGCGTTTCTTTGTTATCGCCGGTTGTGATGCACCGGGAAAAGGCGGAGAATATTATCGTGAATTAGCAACGTCACTTCCGCCAGAAACGGTTATTTTAACAACTTCTTGCGGGAAATTCCGCTTTAATGATGTGGATTACGGTGTTGTACCTGGTACGGAAATTCCGCGTTACATTGATTTAGGACAGTGCAATAATTCAATTTCTACAGTGAAAATAGCGGCTGCTTTAGCTGATGCTTTTCAATGTGAAGTGAATGAATTGCCAGTAAGTATTGTACTATCATGGTTTGAACAAAAAGCGGTTGCCATTTTACTCGGGCTATTTAGTCTTGGGATTCAAGATATTCGCATTGGTCCAAAGGCTCCTGAATTTATTTCACCTGGCGTGCTTGATGTATTACAAGAAACATTTGGTTTAAAACTAGTTACAAATGCAGCAGAAGACATGGCTATGATGTTATCGTAACGGAAAAGATGTTTTCACTTAATTGTGGTTTTATAAATCATTTGTATGTGTGTGAGTAAACGCACATACAAATGATTATTAATAAAGAAAATCGCTATATCTATAAATTTTATAGAGCTTTTAAAGTGTAACACCACATGCCCATCACCTTAAGATTTTAAGTATCCCCAAAACGAAATTTCTACATGAATATCTATAATTTTACCTCTTTTTCATTTGATTTGAAAATAAGCTTTCTATTTTTAAAAACCAACGATACCACCTCAAATTATAGGAATAAAATCCATTCATTTATTAGGAAAATGGATTGAAAATAATAAGGTAGACTAAAAAGTAAAATATTATTTATGATAATCATTCTTTTATAAAATTTAAATTGGAAATAGCCCTACTCATTTTGATTGCGCATTTTCAAAATGGAGGGGCTTTTTTTACTGTAAAATCAATAACTGCATCTTATTTTTGTTGAAAAAATTCTCATTCTTATTTTGAAAGTGATATGGGTACATTTACATGCACATCAATCTTTTATTATGAAGTGGCCCTTGAATATATTGTTTTTTATTGACAGACATAAAAATGATTTATTTGCTGTATTGATAATTTGTAGACGTTATAATAAAATGTTTATGTATATGTAAACTTAATTTATTTTTGTTTGGTTTTATTGTGAGGTTAGGCAGTGTTAATAACAATAAAATAATGAATATATCACCTGTAAAAAGAATGAAACCAATACGGAGAAGATGATTTTGTTAAAAATTCGAAAAATAAGCGTTATTAGCTCTTGAAGAAAAATGACTAGAAAAATTACAAGCATATGGAAAATAGGGTTATACAAAAAGTCCTAAAGGGGGACGGAATTATGGAGAAAAGAAAGTATTCAGTAACACCACAAGATCGAATGAATTATGTATTAGGTCTTTATTCTGCAGATCAACAAATTAATGCAGTTCTTTATTTTCCTGTAGGTATATCTAAGGAAATACTTGAAGAATCAGTAAGGATAACGTTGCAATTGCAACCAGTTTTGAACAGCCGGTTTGTAGAAAATGATATTCCTTACTGGGAGGAACATTCATCTGACACTAACTCATCTATTTGCTTTTTTGCAGAAGGAAATAATCAAGAACTTGAAATAATGGCAATAGATTTTATTAAGGAACCTGGTGATCGTATTCAGGGGCCTATGGTTCAAACGAAATTATTACGGGGCACTACAATAGATATGTTAGTTGTGAAATTGTCTCATCTATGTTCAGATGGTGCAGGAGTCAAGGAATATATAAAATTGCTTGGAACAATATATACTCACCTTTCATTGGGACGGTCTAAGAAGCAAATTATAAAGGAATTTGATGAGGGAAATGAGAGTTGTCGAGATCAATCACATGTATTCAAATACGCTGGAATATCGGACATAAAAAGTGCGTATCGTCCTAACCAAGAACAACAGGCATCGTTATGGTCTTTTCCATCTCAACCTAACAAAAATAAATTTCCCCAAATGTCCGTACGGCGATTGAGCCATAAGCAAACTCTACGTTTAACCCAATGGACAAAAGCACAACAGGTTACCTTGAATGATGTAATCATGACTGCTTACTTCCGAGTTTTATCACATTTCACTGTGTATGCAGAACCTCGCACTGCAGAAAAAATGATTGGTTTGACAATTGATTTACGTCGATATCTGCCTAATAATACAACCTGTGCTATTTGCAACTTATCCGGTATGGAAATGCCAGTGATTAAAATGGAAGACGATGAAACATTTAAGCAGACTCTTGTTCGAGTTAAACAATCAATGGATAAAATAAAGTCTCAAAATCCAGGTCTTTCTTCAGCAGCAGGAATGGAGTTACTGGCAGAAATGAAGCTATCTACAGTGAAGGAAATGTATAATCAGCAATATGAACAGGCTGTACAGATGGGGATGGCGTTGCCATTACTGACAAATTTGGGAGTGATTGCTGAGGAACCTATTCAGTTTGGTCAAATTCAAGCTGAGGACGGGTATATGGCATCACCTATTATGTATGCACCATTCTTTTCAATGGGAGCAAGCTCTTATAATGGAAGGCTTACATTTACGATCGGTTATCATGCGCCGGATACATCAAAAGAAAAGGTAGAAAAATTTTTAGATAGTGTTGCTAATCAACTATCAGAAATAAAATAAAAGAGAATATAGAGAACAGATTTCTAACAGAATTGTATTTTAGGGGCTCGTATCATGTACGGATAATCTCTGGAAATTTTCTCTGACCGCACTTGCCTTTATGCTTTATATGCAATGGGAATGGTAGTGAGAAACAATTTGTATCGTGAAAAAACAAGATATATCGGTATAAAAACAATAAAACAGAGCTGATTTAAATTACACTTTGAATCAGTTCTGTTTTGCTAGTGTGATGGTCCTTACAACAAAAAAGTAGGCTGTATCCGATTAGGGTAAAGCGGATTTTTAATTTTTTTGAAAATAAAGTTGACATCCATAACTACTTAGTCATACAATGTAGATGTAATAAGTGATACTGAATAGTTCGGATTCACAAAAACTGTTCAGTAAAAAATTCGCCTTAGTACTCTGTGATACTGAATATAAGTCAGACAGAATAGGGGGTAAAGGAGGATCAGGACATGGAAAATTTAACTGAAATGCTGAAAGGTTCACTGGAAGGGTGTGTACTGGAAATCATTAGTCGCCGTGAAACGTATGGCTATGAGATTACCCGCCACCTGAATGATCTTGGGTTTACCGAAGTTGTGGAAGGTACGGTGTATACCATCCTCGTACGATTAGAGAAGAAAAAGCTTGTGAATATTGAAAAGAAACCATCAGATATGGGACCGCCTCGTAAGTTTTATTCATTAAATGAAGAAGGCCGCCAGGAGCTTGAATTGTTTTGGGAAAAATGGGATTTTGTATCGTCAAAAATTAACGTCTTGAAGTCAAAATAGGTTCATAAGATAAAATGTTCCGGCCGATACTTTGGGAATTTCTTGTTCGGTTTTATAAAAAAGGAGGAAAATAAGATGTTAGAAATGTTCAAAAAGTTAATTGGTGATAAAAAAGAGTACAAAATGATGATGGCACGAGTTGAGGATCTGCCAGAGGACTACCAATTTGTATTTAAGAAAATTCAAAACTACATGTGGAATTTTTCAGCGGGTAACGGGATGGATATGTTACACATACAGTATGAATTAATCGATTTGTTCGAAGCGGGTGCAGCGGAAGGAAGACAAGTGCTTGACATTACTGGGGATGACGTGGCTTCCTTTGCTGACGAACTAGTGGCAAATGCTAAAACTTACGTCTCCAAGTATCGTGAAGATTTGAATGAAAGTATTATGAAGAAATTGAGAAAAAAATAAATGGAATAAGTAGTACCGACTGATTAGCTGGTTACACATATGAATTGCCATCATAGCTATTCAGTTATATTTTTAACTCGGTACTAAGTAATACAGAATATCAGTGATACTAAATAGATAGAGGTAAATAAATAGTCTTCGCAAAACATTTTTATAGGGAGGAAAAAAGTATGAGTCATGCAGCGATTTCTGTAAAAGGCTTGAAAAAATCCTTTAAAGATAAGGAAGTTTTAAAAGGGGTAGATTTTGAGGTGCAGCGTGGAGAAATTTTCGCGCTGCTAGGCTCAAATGGAGCGGGAAAGACGACAACGGTCAACATCCTTTCGACACTAATGAAGCAAGATAGCGGTGAAGTAAGTATTTGTGGATTTGATGTACAGAGTCAATCAGATCATGTTCGTCAAAGTATCAGTTTGACAGGGCAGTTCGCAGCTTTAGACGGTATGCTGACTGGGAGGGAAAACTTGATAATGATCGCCAAATTACGTGGTGTTTCCAATCCTGCTCAAGTTGCTGACAATCTACTTGCAAGATTTAGCCTGACTGATGCGGCAAACCAAAGGGCAGATCAGTATTCAGGCGGGATGAAGCGCCGGCTTGATATCGCGATGAGTTTGATTGGGGCGCCAGCAGTTATTTTTCTTGACGAACCAACGACTGGACTTGATCCTGAAGCGCGAATCGAAGTGTGGGATACAGTCAAGGAACTTGCTGGTAGCGGTACAACTATTTTGCTTACGACTCAGTATTTGGAGGAAGCAGAACAACTGGCAGACCGTATCGCTATTTTGCATGGCGGAAAAATTATTACGACAGGTACTCTTGCTGAACTAAAAGAGATGTTCCCGCCAGCAAAAGTGGAGTATATCGAGAAGCAACCGACATTGGAAGAAATATTCCTTGCGATCATTGGAAAAAAGGAGGAGATGTAAATGAAAAGTAAAACAGGTGTATTACTAGGTCGTTTAATGCGTAACATTATGCGCAGTCCGGATACAATTATTACAGTGGCGATTACACCGATTATGATGATGCTATTATTTGTCTACGTGTTTGGCGGCGCAATAAAAACTGGAACGGAAAACTACGTTAATTATTTATTGCCGGGAATTTTGCTAATGGCTATCGCATCCGGTGTAGCTTACACTTCCGTTCGACTATTTACGGATGTAAAGAGTGGGCTGATGGCACGTTTCATTACGATGCCTATTAAGCGCTCATCGATATTGTGGGCTCACGTTCTAACCTCTCTGGTTGCTAATGTACTTACTATCGTGGTGGTTATTCTTGTTGCACTCTTAATGGGTTTCCGTTCCAGTGCTAATATTCTAGATTGGCTCGCGGTAGCTGGGATACTTGGGATGTTTACGCTGGCGCTAACATGGCTAGCTATCATTCCAGGATTGAAAGCGAGGTCTATGGAAGGGGCGACTGCTTACTCGTACCCGCTAGTTTTTCTTCCATTTATTAGTTCGGCCTTTGTGCCTACCGAAACGATGCCAAAAATTGTTCGTGCGTTTGCAGAGAATCAGCCTGTAACTTCAATCGTGAATGCGATTCGTGCTCTTTTATATGAAGGAACTGTTGGAAACGATATTTGGATTGCGCTCGCTTGGTGCGTAGGTATAATGGTCATCTCTTACTTTTTCGCCAGTAAAGCATTTAAACGTCAGTTAGGGTAAGAAACGTGATAAACGAAACCTTCAGGAATAATATATATTTAGAAAAGCACGGGAGATTTTCCGTGCTTTTATTATTTATCATGCTCTCATTGTAGTAAATGAAATGGTATTTAAAAATAGGATAATTATCCAGTGATAAAGCTTAATATTTGAGGCTCACTGCTTATGGAATGTATAAGCACACTCGTTTTTGTAAATCTGCTAATACTTCATCGGGTATTTCTTTGATTTTAATATCCTTCCCTAGAAAAAGCAGCCAATTTATTATTTCCGTCACTTCATCGGGATTGTTAACATTGATAAAAGTTTTTAAAATGGCTGTGGATTGGTAAGGATTAGTATAAGATATTGAAATTTTTAAAGGATGGTATTTTTTGAACTGGGCAATTGCTTTTGGTCCAAGTTCAAGTACCAAGTTGATTATTTCGTCCTTCTTACTTAGTTTTTCTAAAATCTTTTTCTTATTTAGCCTTTTGTTCGTCGTGTATGGTTCGATATTAATGAGATCATCGACAGGAAACATCATCTTCTTTTCTTTTTTTAAGTCAAACCCTTCAATGATCCAATGGCTTTTTTCTTGATAAAGGTGCAATAGATAAATTGGATAAGTCTTGATTTCTTCATCTTCTTTAATGGTAATCAATAAATGGTTATCCAAAAGAAGGATTTGAATGAGTTTTTCTAACATAGGATGGGGGAGATCAGAAAGCTCAAGTAGATCGGGATTATGAGGGTTAGTCCCTTGGAAAAGCAAGAGTTGATTTAAAAGAACGAGATCATCTTGCTGGGTTTCTGAGATGAGTCCTAGTAGTTTTTCGGCTAAAGATTGACGACTCTTTAGGTAGGGAAGTTGTTGATTCCTCGTAGCCATAAAGGCAATAAAAAGAGCTTTTACTTCATTATCAGTAAAGCGAACAACGGGCAGGATAGAGTTGTGCATAACAAAATATCCCCCGGTCCTCCCAACTTCAGCGACAAGTGGCATTCCCATAGCTTCAATTTCTCTAATGTCTCTAATAGCTGTCGACCGTGATATGTTAAATTCTTGTATAATTTCAGAAATTGTAAAGTGAGAGCGGTTGTTGATATACCGCATAATTGTATTAATCCGTTCAACTTTTTTCATTTTAGTCTCCTAAACAGTATCATTTTTTGATATGGTTTAAAGGTATTATAAACGTATCAGATGAAAAGATAAATCGTTTGATTAATAAAAAAAGAGGCAGGTTTTGAATATGAAAAATTATACGATAGAAGAAAAAGATAGCTTTATTGTGTTAGGTATTGGAACTGAAATTAAGAGTGCATACACAGACTTTGCTGGAATAAATAAAGAAAAGGAAGAATTTTGGTCGGCTGTTAAAGAAGATGGAAGGCTGGACACTTTAAAAGCTTTAGCTACAAATGAATACATTTTTTCCGTGAGCGAAGCGGTGAATAACAAAATGATGTATTATGCGGGTGTCATGACAGAAGCACAAATAGAAGAAGAATCTAGAGTAATCCAGTTTCCGAGGGGAGAATACTTAGTAGTGAAAGGGGAGGGCAAAACGGCTGAAGAGCTAAGTAATAAGTTGACTGGTATCGCCTTCGGTCAAGCTTTACCAGATGCAAATGAGTTTGCTTATGTTGGTGGACCAAATACGACGGTTGAGATGGGGAAAAGAAACGGCTTAGTGTTTGGTGAAATGTGGATTCCAGTTGTTAGGAAGTAAAGTGATAAAAGGTACGAATATGGGAAGTAGAGGCTAACAATCTTGGATTGTTGGCCTTTTTAACATGAATATAATATTCATATGTCTATTGTATTTTTTGCGGCAAGATTAAATAGCTTTTTTGTTACTTTACAATAAAGTATACTTAATATCAGTAATTCATGTAATTAGGGGTGGTTTCTATATTTAGAGAAAATACAAAAAGGATACTTCTGTCATTAGTAACAAATCCAATACTAATAATTGTATATGGGATTTTTTGTTATGAGTTGGCCTTATACTGTAAGTACGGAAGAATGAATTATAATATTTACATTTTGTTATTATGTATAGTACTTTTTATATCCATAACTACATTTACTACAATGCGGGGGATAAAAAATAGAGAATATGAATCTAAAAAATTAACAAATTCAATAGCATGGAGATCCATTTCTATTATCATTATTGTTGCAATTACATCATTTTATGGGATGCAGATTTATAAAAGTGCAATAAATTACAATGGTAAATTGGCATGGTTTATAGAAAAGTTAAAACATGAAAGGTCAGTTAAACTTAAACATAATAATATATATAAGTCTGGAGTAGAAGGTATTTTTGAAGATATAAATAAAAAATATCCTTTGCCAAAGAAATTGTATATGGCAACTGATTTTGATCTTACATTTCATTCAGATGGAACAATCACAGCGTTTGATACATTTGTTTATGGGAAAAATGATGATGGGAAAGAAGAAACTTATTTAATCTCTTATAATAAGAAGAAGTCAGAAGATATTACTATAATACGAGACGGATACGCAAAGCCTGATTATAATGATGATAAATTAGTAGAACCTTTAATTGAAACGGTTAAGGCGATTCCAGTTAAGCAAACGGTTAGAAAATGGAATGAAAGTAAGTATGGGTTGATTTATTATGGAAAAAGAAATTGGGGATCCAATACAGAGGGAATTATTAATATTACTGAGGATGGTAAGGGGCAGAGTCTTAAAAAAGCAGTTTCTGATATCATTGGATATACTGTATCTATATTTGTCCCTGGAAAAGAGCAAGAGCTAGTCCCTGCTAGATATAATTTAATAAGTGACGCAAGTTGGAGTAAATCAAAGACGCCTCCAAAAGAAGATATGCTTAAAGAGAAGAAACAACAAGATTTAAAGAATGAAAAAGAACAGTTTTTCCTATCGAAAGAAGTTGGTTATAAACTAAATATGACAGATAAAGCATTAGGGAGCGCCTTTTATTCATTAAGCAAGACTAGTGATGAAGGGAAAACATGGGAGGTTATCAATCCAGACCCATTTAATGGGGGGATTGGTAGTGTATCAGGAATCACTTTTATAAATGATAAACTTGGGTTTTTAGGAGCAATTAGGCCTTCTGGTAATGAAGGAGAGTTATATCGCACAGATGATGGGGGAGTATCTTTCAAAAAGGTAGAATATCCGCCGCATGAAGTGAAATTAGATCATACACAGTCCACAATAAGTCCTTTTGATTCACCTAGTATGCCATATGAGAAAGATGGGGTTTTTAATATGTTAGTTGGACAAGGGGCAGATGGAGACTACAATGGCGATAGTAGTGCACTTTATCAATCAAAAGATAACGGAGAGACATGGGAATTTGTAGAAGAAGTGAAAAAGAAATAATCAGAATTTTTTTTTGGAAAATAAGGTAACTACTTAGCTATACATTTCATGACGGACAGGAAGAATTTACGAGTGAAATAATTAAAGTTCTTTCTCATGCTGGAGATTGGTTAATATGGTCTACTATTCTTGCATCTTCCATCATGTATACTGTTACTTTATATAAGAATCATCCAGATATCAGAAAAATTATACATGCTCGTTTTGAAGAAATAAAGCAACGAATAAAATATTAATGTAACTAATAAAAAACGTTATTCTTTCTAGTAATTTTGCTTATTTAGAAAGAATAACGTTTTTGTTTTTTAATACTCAAGTAATAGTTTACCTGCAGTTCCTATCATATAATTTATTGAATTTTAATATACGTTATGTATAACAGATATTTACCTTATAAAATAAGGGGGGAATATTATGACTGAGACAAACGAATCTTTAGAAGTTAATTTGAAAAAAGATGTGAAGTTTTCTATTATAATTCCTGCGCATAATGAAGAAAAGTACATTAGAAAATGTTTAGATTCAATTGCAAAGGCATCAGAGGCATATAAAGAGCAAACGGAAGTTATAGTTGTTTTAAATCGTTGCACAGATCAAACAGAGGAAATAGCAAAATCTTATAATTGTGTTACATTGAAAAATAACGATAAAAACTTATCTAAAATTCGAAATGCAGGGGCTAAAATAGCTAATGGAGAAATAATCGTCACTATAGACGCTGATACCATAATGACAGAGTCTATGTTGTCTAATGTAGATAAATATTTAGCTTCAGGTAAATACATTGGTGGTGGGGTAAATGGGAAGTTTGAAAGAATATCTTTAGGAATATTTCTCTCCGCAATGTTAATCATAATCCCCTTACTTTTTAAGTACGGAGCTATATCTGTAGGGATTTTTTGGTGCTATAGAAAAGATTTTATGGCAATCAACGGATTTAATGAAAACATGCTTATGGCAGAAGATGCAGATTTCGCTAAACGTTTAAAAGAGTGGGGAAAGAAAAATAATAAGAAATTCGGTACTATTAAAAATGGAATGATAACTTCATGCAGAAGATTTGATACATATGGAGACTGGACTTTACTTAAAAATCCAAAAGTAATTTTAGCTTATCTAAAAGGAAATGATAGAAAATACGCAGATAAGACATATTATGATAACCAAGAAAGATGAAAATGGAGAAAATCTGCAGGGGAGAGCTAGTACTTTTTTAGATATAATGAGAATCCAACTTAATTTAATAGATATTATAAGAAAACCATCAATTTGATTACCCTTTTTCAAATTGATGGTTTTTATTTTTGAAATAAATATGTATTTTTTTATAAAAATATTTTTTGACCCCCATAAAACTTTGTACTCCTCCGAATATGTATAGTGAAAAAAATAAATAGAAGAAAAATGACTATGAAAGAATATAGAAGTATTAATAAAATTACTAGATTAAGTGGCATCCAAAACGGAAGGATGAAATTACCAATTATATAGAGAAGAGTTATTCAAGGATTGCAGATAAAATAGAAAATGAATAAGCAAAACGAACGGTAGAAAATAAGAAAGTAGATAAAAATACAAACTTAACTTTAGTGCCGAGAGAAAAGGAAAAATCATTAAGAAAACGTTAGACTCTAAAAATATAACTAACAGCAAGAAAACAAGACCGAAGAAAAGTACCAAGAAAATCTGGTTAAATGGTCACTTGTGTAGTGGCCATTTTGCTATTTGAAGGAGGCTGGGAGATTACAAGTGTTGAGTTTAGTAATGAAGATCTTAAGAAAACCGAAAATAGAAGATATCGTATGTAACATACAAAACAACGAAGCAGATAAAGAAGCATTTATCGTACAGTATCAGCCTTTTATTAGAAAATCAATTTCATCTGTCTGCCGCCGATATATTACAGAACAGGATGATGAATATAGCATTGGATTGTTTGCGTTTAACGAAGCAATTGAACAGTATTCCTATACAAAAGGAAAATCCTTTTTAGCGTTTGCTGATCTTCTTATAAAAAGAGATGTAATTGACTATATACGTAAGGAATCTAAACATAACTTTGTCTTTTTAAAAGAAGATGAGCAAGAGGAAATGTTAGAAATGCAAGTGTCGCTTACGGAGTATATGAAAGAGATGGAAAATAGTAACCGTAAGGAGGAAATTCTTCATTTTCAAAGTGTGCTAGCTGAGTTTAAAATCACATTCTCAGAGCTTGCTAAAGAATCTCCTAAGCATCGTGATACGCGTGAGCACTTAATAGAAATTGTAAAAATTATTATAAAAGAAGAGGAAATGATGGAAGAGCTGTTCCGAAAGAAAAAGTTACCGCTTAAACATATTGAACCGCGTGTTAGGGTAAGTCGTAAAACGTTGGAACGACATAGAAAATACATTATTGCAATGTGTATTATTTTTGCAAACAACTATACATATATTCTGGATTACATAAGAGGGGAAAAGCATGATGAATAAAGGAATTGTGATGGATATAAAAAAGCATAGCGTAGTTGTTTTAACACCAAATGGAGAGTTTATTACGTGTAAAAGAAAGGGGGATTCTTGCATAATTGGGGAGGAAATCTCATTTGATGAGCAAGAACAAAAAGCATCGCATTTTTCGATTCCTTCCTTTTTAAAGCCTGCATCAATACTTGTTGCTTGTTTTCTATTTGCAGTGTTGTTTTTCTACAACCAACCAGAAGAAAAAGTATTTGCTTACGTCTCAGTTGATATAAATCCAAGTTTAGAGGTGAGCGTAACAAAGGATTTTCGTGTTATAGATTTGCAGGCTTGTAATGATGATGGAAGGCGTATTTTAAAAGAATTGAAGCAATGGGAAAATAAACAATTGCAAGAAGTAATACGTACTATTATAAAGCAAAGTCAAGAGGATAAGTATTTAACGAAAGATAAGCAAGTTATGCTAACAGCTGTTGCAAAGGACAAGGCACTAGAACCACTTTTGGAAAAGGCAATGAAAGAATTAAAGAAAGAATATGAGCTAAAACATATTACAGTTGAATATCAAAGTAGCACAATGCAAGTACGAGAGAATGCTAGAAAAGCTGGAATTGGCACAGGTGTCTATATAAAGCAAGAGAATGAGAAGAACAAATCACTTACGCCTCCTGCCACCCCGTCTAATCCGGTGGAAAACGAAGAAGAGGTGCAATCACAACCGGAGTTATCTCCTGATGCATCACTGGATTTGTCTCCTGTAAAAGAAAAAAAATATGAAAAGCAAGAGCAGAAAGAACAAAAGAAAACAGAGGAACAGCCATCGAAGCAAATAAAAGAAAACAATGGAAGAGGATCTCAGCAAGAAAATAGAGGGAATCAACAGGAGAATAACAGTAGAGAATCTCAACAAGGAAATAATGGGAATCAGCAAGGGAATAACGGAAGAGAATCACAACAAGGAAATAATGGAAATGGGCAAGGGAACAACGGAAGAGAATCACAACAAGGAAATAATGGGAACGAGCAAGGAAACAACGGAAGAGGGTCTCAACAAGGGAATAATGGAAATGGGCAAGGGAACAATGGAAGAGGATCCCAGAAAGAAAATGGTGGAAACGAGCAAGGGAACAATGGTAGGGGGTCTCAACAAGAAAATAGAGGTCACCAGCAAGGGAATGAAAAGAAGAATCAATAGAATATGGAAGTGAGAGATTCATTTCAAAGCTAAAAGGATTTCTCTCCCTATTGTGGGCAGTAAAACTCCCATCTCAAAATTTGGCTGGAGCAAAGAAGTTAGGTGGGAGTTGGGCTGCTTGTAAATGCCCAATTGGTGAGGGCTGATTAAAGTTACACTTTATTATTTTATAGTTCTATTAAGAAGGAGTATGTGAAAAATATAATGGAGAAAAACATTCAACAAGAGAAAGATAAAGAAAAACCTGTTTTTTATGATCCGAAAGGAAGAAGAAACATAGCCTTTATTTCGTTTCTATGTATCTCAATAGTTAGTGTAGGTGTTGTATTTTATTTTTTCTTTCAAAGTATTTTTTCAACACCAGAAATTCCAAATATGAATACCGCTGTACAACAAGATAATAAACTTGTACCAATTAATCAAAAACTTAGTGATCAGCAGTTAAAGAAGGAAGAATTTAACCCAAATACCGAAACGAAGGATAATAAAAATTTGGTGAATCCGCCGAAGGATAGTAAACAACCTAAAGAAGTGTATGGTTTTTACGTAAACTGGGATGAAAATAGTACCGCTTCTTTAAAAGAAAATATCGATTCCTTAACTACGTTAGTACCAGAGTGGTATCATTTAAAAGCAGATTTAACGATTAGAAGTGAGATCAAACCTGAGATAGTAAAGTTGGCAGAAAAAAATCAAGTGAAGATTATGCCTTTGCTTACTAACTATACTGAGGAAGCTTCTGGTCCTGATAGTGGGCTAATTCATAAGTTACTGAATTCCTCAAATGATGTAAAGACAAAGTTTATTAATGATTTAGTAAGCCAAGTTAAAAAGAATCATTTTTCAGGAATTAATATTGACTTTGAGGCCGTACCTGAAAGTGATAGAGAAAACTTAACAAATTTTATGAAAGAACTTACTACGGAATTTCATGAACATGATTTGCTCGTTACACAAGATGTTCCAGCTAATGATAAGGCTTTTGATTATAGTGCGTTAGCAAAAATAATAGATCGAATGATTGTAATGATGTACGATGAGCACTATGGAGCCGGGGAACCAGGACCAATTGCTTCAAATAAATGGTTCCAACATACATTGAAAGAACTGAATATTCCGTCTAATAAGCTTATAGTTGCTTTCGGTAACTATGGATATGATTGGGAAGTAAATAGTAAAGAAGCTGCGAAATCATTAACTTTTTCAGAAGTTATGGCAATGGCTCAAGGTTCAAATATGAAAATTCAATGGGATAAGAGTAGTGGAAATCCTTATTTTAGATATAAAACAGGAGAGAAAGAACATACTGCTTGGTTCTTAGACAGTGTTACTCTCTATAATCAAGTGAAAATTGCAATGGAGAACAATGCAAAGGGCTTTGCATTATGGAGACTAGGAGCAGAAGACCCTACAATATGGAAAGTTTTAAAAAATCCTATTGAGGTACAAAAAAATCCTAATGTATTACATAAAATCAATAGTTTAGATGAAGTAAATTATTCTGGACAAGGTGAAATTTTACAGATTGAGAATGAAAGAAAAAATGGATTGAGAGATTTTAAAGTAGGCAAAGATGGTTATATTACAGATGAAGTATATCAATCCTTACCATCTGCATATGAAGTGCAACGATATGGAAAACCAAATGGGAAACAAGTAGTATTAACATTTGATGATGGACCAGACCCGAAATATACGCCAGAAATTTTAGATATATTAAAAGAGAATCAAATAAAAGCTGCTTTTTTTGTACTTGGTGAAAACGCACAACTAAATACTAGTATTGTAAAAAGAATATACGATGAAGGGCATGAAATTGGGAATCATACTTTCAAGCATCCTAACATAGCTGATACGTCTTTACTACGAACGAAAGTAGAACTTAATACGACGCAACGTTTAATTCAGGAAGTAACTGGACATTCTACGGTTTTATTTAGACCGCCATATGAAGCGGATGCTAACCCGGATTCATCAAATGAAATATTGCCTATTTTACGTGCACAAAATATGAACTATACAATGGTAGCGGAAAAAGTTGATCCCGAAGACTGGGCAACACCATCAACAAATGAATTAGTAAGACGTGCTCTTAATCCTATTTATAAGGGAGAGGGAAATATTATTCTTCTCCATGATGCGGGAGGGGATCGTACCCATACAGTAGAGGCGCTCCCAATCATTATTAAAGACTTAAAAAAGCATGGATATAGTTTTGTAACAATTTCAGATTTAATGAATAAAGAACGAGATGAAATTATGCCTCCTGTTTCTTCTGAGGGGAAGCAATATTTACTTTACAATAAAGCTGTCTTTTCAGGAGCTGGATATTTTAAGCATATATTAACAACTATTTTTTATATTGCTATTGGATTAGGGATTTTTCGATTTTTATTCTTAATTTATTTTGCATGGAAGCAGAAAAGAAAAACGTTATCTCGCTATATTAATTTGTCTTATCAACCTTTTGTTAGTGTTGTCATAGCGGCATATAATGAAGAAAAGGTGATAGCCAAGACGATTCACTCAATTTTGAATAGTAATTATAGAGAATTTGAAGTTATTGTTGTGGATGACGGATCGACAGATGGTACGTCAAAAGTAATGAAAGAAACATTTTATAAACACCCTAAAGTTCGTTTCATTCAGAAAGAAAACGGCGGGAAATCATCGGCAATGAACCTAGGGTTTCAACAATCGCGAGGAGAAATCATTGTCACTTTAGATGCGGATACTATTATTGCGCAAGATGCTATTTCTTTAATGGTTAGACACTTTGAAGATCAGAATGTAGCTGCAGTTTCAGGTAATGTCAAAGTGGGGAATAGACGGAATTTGTTAACTACTTGGCAACATGTTGAGTATATTACAGGGTTTAATTTAGAACGTAGAGCTTTTGATGAGTTAAATTGTATTACAGTCGTTCCAGGAGCTATTGGGGCGTGGCGCAAGAAGAATGTAGTTGAATCTGGATATTTAAGCGAAGATACATTAGCAGAAGATACGGATCTTACTATTACATTTTTACGTCAAGGGCATAGAATTGTATATGAAGAAAAAGCGCATGCTTTTACGGAATCACCTGAGGATGTGAAAAGTCTCATTAAACAGCGATATCGTTGGTCATATGGTACACTTCAATGTCTTTGGAAACATCGAAAAGCGTTGTGTAATTCAAAACATAAAACATTAGGGTTTATTGCACTGCCTAATATGTGGTTATTCCAATATGTTCTGCAATTCATTGCTCCTTTTGCAGATATATTAATGATTATAGGACTATTTAGTAGTAATCCGCTAAAAGTTTTAGGGTTTTATCTTGTATTCTTTTTAATGGATCTTCTCGCTTCTCTGTTCGCATTTAAATTAGAGGAAGAGAACCCAAAACCATTGGCATGGTTAATTTTACAACGTTTTATTTATCGTCAATTTATGACTTATGTTGTCATTAAATCTATATTCTCATCGCTTCGAGGAGTAGCGGTAGGGTGGAATAAACTAAAGAGACTGGGGAGTGTTAAACATTCCACGGAACATAAGGAGGCATCATAAAAGAGCAGACTATTTGCTCTTTTTTCATTGATTTTAGTTAGTTGAATGTAGAGTTGTAGCATAAAAACTGCTGCTTCTATAATGAGATTCCTATTCCTCATTAATGGTGAGACATTATGTTAAGCTAATCCTTTAGTTTCGGATTAAATTTTTTTTATATTTTTTTAAAATGACGGACACAAAAACGCATATACCTTCGAATTATATATATGGATAACATAAATATGTATATAAAAGGGGAGAAATAAGATGAAAGAAAAAAAAGAAATGTTTCAAGAAATCGCTGAGGTGTTAAAGGTATTGGCGCATCCAGTTCGTCTATCTTTAGTAAAAATAATGCTTGCAAAAGGTCCTACTAATGTAACAACAATGTATGGGGATTTACAAATGCCTCAAAGTACAATTAGTCAACATTTATCTAAACTAAAAGCTGCTAAAATGGTTACAGGTACTCGGAAAGGATTAGAAATTTATTATGAGGTAACTGACAATCGCACAAAATCAATATTAGCATGTTTAGTTTAAATAATGACTTCTATTTCAAAATAAAAAACGCTATTCTTTTCTATGATTTTACAGAGAGAATAGCGTTTTTTATTTTGAAGGAGTATCTTTTTATTAGCTTGATGGTGATATGGTATTATCTCTAAAATACAAAAATATTGATTTCGCTTTTATTCTTTCTCAGGAGTTTGAGCTCAAAAGGCCGACTATCACTTTGTTTCCAATGAACTGGACAGTGGAAGAACTTATATTTTTGAATAGAGGGCATTCTATGTTTTTGATATATTAATAGTTGGGGAACAAAAATAAGGGGGGATATAGAAATGGAATTATTTGATTACTATAAGCGAAAAGGAAAGATGAAACTGTTAATTGGGACGGGTATTTTTATTCTTGCTTTATGCGCTGTATATGAAGATTGGGGACATATTAATTGGGGGCAGTTTATCTTTTTTGTTATCGCTGCTTCTATCTTTTTTGGAATTGGATTTTGGCAGTTAAGAAAAGGAAAGTTGATACAAAAGAATATGATAAAAAGTAATGCAACATTTTGGGATGTTGATACTTTAGTTGTATTAGAATTACCTAAACGAAACAAGCAATTTGGTTTATATCATCCTGATGGTAAGTATATAGCAGGAACAAAGGTGGTTTCATCAAATATTCTTTTTTCAGTAATACCTTTTTTACATAATAAAGATGTTTACGGATTAGAAACGAGTAGCGGGGAAATTCTAGCTTATTTTCATACTGAAGTGGACGGATATGATTGGGTAATTTATGACTCGAATTATAACCAAATTGGTATGTTTAAAGAAAAAATGATACAAGGATTTACTATGATACGAGGTACTTTGATGACAGATAAAGCCACAAAATTGTCAGATGTAGAAGTTGAGTTTGATTTTATTCAAAGTACTCTCCGTACAATAGATGGACGTACATTAGCAATTGGTAAGCAGGGATATATGCCTATAGAATGGAGTGAAAGGTTTATGGGTTTAAATGTACCTACTATTACCTTAGGTTCTAATGCGTCTAATAATGAAAAAATTCTCGGTTTAGGGGTGCTTCTTTATAGCTTACGTACAATTGAGATTAGAAAAAGTAGAGCGAGCGTTTAATGAGGCGGAAGTAGTGTTTATATGCGAAACTTTATAGAAATCTCATTTTTCTAATTGTATCTTTTTAGATTGATGGATGTGGGGTCACGTCCATCAATCTAAGAAAACAAGTTAGCTAAAAAATGATGAAAATAAACTTTATAAAAATAAAAAATATGAATGTAGAGGATTAAACAAAGTATATAGTGCTTTTTTAGTCATGTAATCTTTTAATCTGATGATCTTTTCCCCATTCAAACAGATCATTCATTATTTGCATTAAAGATTTTCCGTATTCACTTATGGTGTACTCAACCTTTGGTGGTACTTCTTGATATACGGTACGATAGATAATCCCATCAGCTTCAAGTTGCCGAAGTTGTTGTGTAAGAACCTTTTGTGTAATGTTTGGGATTTCTCGTTTAATTTCATTTGTTCGCATTTTTCCATCCGATAAAATACATAAAATATGAACTTTCCATTTTCCACCGATTACATCGAGTGTTGTTGCAATTGGGCAATCATCATTTTGATTCATATAACACCTCCAAAGGTACTTCAAGGTTCCTATAGTACCTGAAAGTACGTACTTTTCAATTATATGTAACTCATTCATACTAATACGTAAAGGATTGATTAATTTATAAAGGGGCTGGAAAATGATGAGAACACTTGTAATTGTAGCACACCCTCATATTGAAAAATCAAAAATTAATAAAAGATGGATAGAAGAACTTGAGAAACATTCAGATGAAATTACGGTGCATGAATTATATAAGGTGGCACCCGATTGGGAGTTTAATATTGAAGAAGAGCAAAAGTTATTAGTAGAACATGACAGATATATATTTCAATTTCCGCTTTACTGGTACAGCACACCACCATTATTAAAAAAATGGTTCGATGATGTATTAACATATGGATTTGCGTACGGATCACAAGGAGATAAAGTGAAGGGGAAAGAATTTGGTGTAGCTATTTCTATAGGTGGATTAGAAAAAGACTATGAAAATAGTGGGATTACAATGGATGAGTTGACGAAACCATTCCAAGCTACATGCCTATATACAGGTATGGAATTTATACCTTCCTTTTATTTATATGGTGCAGAATATAAACTAAGTGATGAAGAGATTGATAAAAGTGCACCTGAGTATGTGCAATATGTAATGAACAAGAAGTATTCTAATATATAATGAAAAATAGCCATTTACTTGTGAAGTAAATGGCTATTTTATATTCTTCTTATATTCACTAAGTGTAATCTTTAGTAAATTAATAATTAATCTGGTAAAATAAAAAATCTAACATATATAAAGGGGAGTTTTACTTGAGAACGATGCGACAATTATTACAAAAGAGAGCAATGCAGTCACCAAATTTGGAAGCGCTTGTAGGAGGGAAGAAAAGATATTCGTTTCAGCAATATAATGAACGAGTAAATCAGCTTGCACATTATTTGTTACATAATGGTGTGCAAAGAGGAGATCGTATAGGAATACTATGCAAAAATAATCACCCATTTCCAAGCGTTATGATGGCAAGTTTAAAAATTGGAGCGGTATTTATTCCGCTAAATCATCAGCTTACTGTATATGAATTAGAAACGATTGTAAAAGAAGCGAAATTAAAAGTGTTAGTTATTGATGAAGAATTTAGTGAAGTGTTATTAAATGTTGATGCTGTTAAAGAAATTCCTTATGTAATTCAAACGACAAAAGAAGGTTTTGGTTCATTTGAATTAGAGCTGCAAAAACAGCCAACGACAGAACCGAACGTAGAAGTTCATGAAGAAGACGACGCCATTTACTTATTTACTTCAGGAACGACTGGACAGGCGAAAGCATGTGTAATTGGACATAAAAACTTACATCATTATTTTGCTGAAATTGCGGGACAAAGAGAAATCCCAGCAGGTGAACGCTTTTTATCTGTGCATCCATTGTTCCATATGAGTGGCGTGCTTTCTATTTTAAATTGTATTTATCATGGCGTTACGATGATTTTCTTAGCTGATTCGAATCCTACTCTTATTTGGGATAAGATTGAAGAAGAGAAAATTACTACGATGCTTGCGTTCCCTGCTGTTTATAGTTACATGCTTGATGAATTAAATAAAAAAGAACGTAATATTTCAACCTTTAAAGTAGCACAAAGCGGTGGTACAAAAGTGCCAGAAACACTCATTCAAAAATATATGGAAAAAGGAATATATATGGTGCAAGGTTATGGTAGTACAGAAGGTTGGGTTGTAACCTCATGGCATCCAATGATGGGAAAAGAAAAGATGTCTTCTGTAGGAAAGACCTTGAAAAATGTAGAGGTGAAAATTGTTCATCCGGAAACAGGACATGAACTAACAACAAATGAAGTTGGAGAGATTCATGTGAAAAGTCCATACATGTTTAAAGGATATTGGAATAATGAAAAGGCGACAAAGAAGGTAGTAAAAGATAATTGGTTTAACATGGGTGATGCTGGCATGATAGATGATGATGGATTCCTGCATATTATGGGAAGATATAAAGATGTTATTATACGCGGTGGTGACAACGTATATCCAGATCAGGTAGAAGATGTTATTCATGAAATACATGGTGTTTTAGAAGTTGCAGTAGTTGGAGTTCCGGATGATTTTTGGGGTGAGGTTCCAAGAGCTTATCTTGTGAAGGATGGCGAAACAACATTAACAGAAGAAAGTATTACTCAGTATTGTAAAGAGAAATTAGCAAGTTATAAAATACCAGAAGTAGTATTCATAGATGAGTTACCGAAAAACGCTTTAGGAAAAGTGTTGAAGAGGGAATTACGAGATGCAGTTCTTGTGAAATAGAAAATTATGAAACGATGGAGAACCCAGTTATGTATAAGGCATGACTGGGTTTTTATGTATCAAAAACATAATGATTTACTAGATTTTGTATTTTGTGTAATATAATAAAGAATATTCAAAAAACAATTGAGGGAAGAGATATAAATGAAGCTACCGCTATTACAGGTAGAGACAGAGAGACTGATGATCCGTCCGTTCCAAAATGATGATTATGAAAGTTGGTTAGATCAATTTTCTTATTGATTATAAAAATAAAGAAATGGACAAATAAGGGGAAAAGAAAATGAAGACTATAAACGTATTTCATTACGACGCATTTACGAATAAACCAAATAAGGGAAATCCAGCAGGTATTGTATTAGAAGCAGATGGATTAACGGAAGAGGAAATGCAAATTATTGCTGAAAAAGTTGGATATAACGAAACAACTTTTGTTCTTTCCTCAGAAGTAGGAGATATAAGAATGCGCTATTTTACACCTGGTTTTGAAATGGATTTATGTGGTCATGGGACAGTAGGGACGATATATGCCTTGCGCGAAAAAGGTTTATTAGAAGAGAAAAGTAACCTTACGATTGAAACGAAGGCTGGGATTTTACCGATACAAATAGGTGTAAATAAAAATGGAGAACCCTTTATTAAAATGAGACAGGCAGCACCTCAGTTTAAAGAATTTACAGGTTCAAAAGAAGAATTAGCTCATAGTATCGGTTTAGAAGTAAATGATTTAGATGTAAGTTTACCGATTGTATATGGAAGTACTGGTAATTGGACTGTAATTGTACCGATTAAAAATCTTAATGCATGTGAGAGAATGAAACCTAATAATGCTGCATTTCCATCAGTATTAAAAGAAATACCTAATGCTTCTATTCACCCAATTTGTCTAGAAACTTATGATGAACTAGCACAAATGCACGGCCGTCATTTTTCATCAGCTTACGCTGGGACGATTGAAGATCCAGTGACAGGAACAGCTTCAGGTGTAATGGGAGCGTATTATGCGGAGTATTTAGAGAAAGATTTTGAACATGAATTGGGTTTAATCGTTGAGCAAGGACAGGAAATAAATAAAGATGGTCGTGTAACTGTTTATGTAACGAAAGGGATAGAAAACGAAAAGTTACAAATAGATATTGCTGGAACAGCGGTGTATGTGAAAGAGTTTGAAATTTCGATATAAAGTGAAATTTTAATCAGTGGGGCTCTTACTGCCCAGTGAATAGCGGGATAAAAAGAAAGCCCGGAATACATCCGGACTTTTATTATCTGTTCAATACTTCAATGTACGAAGCATTTCCAGTTGTTCTTAAAGCGGAGCGGAAATTATTATTTTCTAACGCCACAGCAACTTGTTGTAATTGCTGTGCATCATCATGATGAATAAGTAAGCTGTCAGCACCGCTTTCTTCTATATGAATGTGTTCAATATTTCCAATGGCATCATGTACAGCTTTTAAAAATTCAGGTTTCATATGTGTCCTCCTATATGTATGTAACGTTGTAATTTAGTATTTCCTTATTTATGAAATATAAAAGTAAATGAAGGGAGAAATAAAATGAATATAAAGCAGTTTAACGAACATATAACATCACTATTTGGAGAGGACCTTCATAAATACGGCGATGATGAATATGGTTTTACTCATATAAGTAAAGATGAATTTCACAAAATCGGTTACACAACAAATTTGACATTAGAGACGATTGAAGAAGCGTATAAAAATGGAGTCGATATGATAGTTACACATCATGCACCATGGAGTTTTTTATTTGGTATGGAAGAGGCTTGTATTGAGAAATTGAAGCAATATGAAATGAATCATTTTTGGATTCACTTGCCGTTAGATTTTGTAAAGTTTGGCACGTGTACATCGTTATTTAACGGAATTGGGATAGATAAAATACTGGAATATTCCACGTATGAGGAAGAAGAACTACCGGGAATAGGAGAATATAAAGAAGCGATTCCTTTTTCAAACTTAGTTGGAAAACTTGAAGAAAAAATGGAAGAGAAAGTGAAGAGCTGGAGAAATCACGATAAACCAGTAAAACGGATTGCGATTTTAACCGGTGCAGGAAACAATACAAATTTGATTGAACGTGCATTAGAAAAAGGGTGTGACACGTACATAACAGGTGAAAAAACATTATATACAGTGCAACATGCGAAATTTAAAGGGATTAATTTAATTGTAGGCAGTCATACGTTTACAGAAGTGTTTGGTGTAGAAAGTTTGGCTCATAAATTACAAGACATAGACCCTGCAATAGAAATTATTAGAGTATATGAAGAGCATTTAGAGTGATAAAATCACGTTATCATAAATGAGATATGGAAGAAAGCCATTGTAATAAAATAAAATTGTTGTTTGTTATATTAGGATGGTTGGGAGGATTTCCCTTGCGTTTGTCAAATAATAGTAAAGTTGTCTTTTGAATTAAGGGAATCTTCCGAATTAAAGGGTGAGAGAATGGACATTTCAATAATCACTGCACAACTAGTTAAGGAAAAAGTTATTTCACATTATCCAAATAGCGTAAAAGCATTAAACGGGGGAACGGCAAGTACTATATATTTGTTAGATGAACAATACGTTGTAAAGTTGAATGAATCGGATGTCATACGTGAAGAAGCTTATTTTCTTCAGTTTTATAAAAAGGACGAATTATTTCCAAAGCTTTTATATAAGGAACCTTTAAATCGCTATATTGTTTACTCATTCCTTGAGGGCACAACTTCTTGCAAACTAGGCTATAAACGGAGTGTTCTTTGTAAACTTGTAAAAGAAGTTATCAATGAGTATGAAGTAGCTACAGAGGTTGATGGCTGGGGATGGAAAGAAAATCTCGTTCAATCTTGGAGTGAATTTTTAACAACAAATGTGATAGAAGCTCATGAAAATGTAAGGCGTTACATAAGTGAAGAAGAGTATAGAACGGTTCTTAAGTTAGCGAATAGGGACGCTGGAATAAATCAGCCATTTTTATTGCATGGTGATTTCGGATTTCATAATTTTATATTTCAAGAGAATAAACTGCACGGTGTAATTGATCCTTTACCAGTGTTAGGAGATCCTATATACGATTTAATTTACGCGTTTTGTTCGACTCCAGAAGATTTAACAAAAGAAACAATTCATTATGCGATGAAACAATGTGTATTTCATAAGAAAGCCCGTGATTTATATGAAGAAATAGTCATAGGCTTATATTTGCGTATAGATACATGTTTACGGCACCACCCGAAAGATTTAGAAGGTTACTTAGCAGCTTGGCGTTATTGGATGGGCGAAGTTAAGACGACTATATAGCACTAATATTTTTAGGGGAGATGGTGAGATGAATGTTGCAGAAGCGAAAAAGGATTTAGCAATAAAAACGAAGAGAGGCCTACCGATTATATTAGCCGGCGTTTTATTTTGGGTAGTTATGAGTATAACGGGATTTGTTCTTTCTGAAAAACAAGTAGTGTGGGTATATTTAATCGGTATGGGCTGTGTGTTTCCTTTTGGCTTAATGATAGCTGCTATATTGAAAATTGATATGTTTGCGAAAGGAAATCCGTTAGGGATTTTGGCTGGATTAATTGGTGGGATAAATGTATTGAATATTCCACTTGTATTACTTGCCTATTTTCAATTTCCAGAATGGTTACCTTTTGTAGTAGCAATGTTAATAGGTGTTCATTTTATCCCGTACGTATGGATTTATGAAAGTAAAAGTTATGGTTTATTGTCGGTAGGGACTGTATTTGTAACGTCAGTTTGCGGGATTCTTTTTGCAGAAAAAGTATTTACTGTAATTCCATTATCGGTTACAGTTGTCTATTTACTTACTTTTATAAGTTTAATGATTGAAAATAAAAAAGCAGATCATTATCAACAAAAGTCAGCTTAATAAAAATATAGGGATAGGGGAAATTATGATGAAAAATTTCGTTTGTACAACGTGTGGCGTGCAGTATGCAGCGAGTGTAGAAGAACCGGTGAGTTGTCATATTTGTGATGAAGAGAGGCAATATGTGAATCCAAAAGGACAATCTTGGACGACACTAGAAAGCTTACAAATTGGTGATACATATAAAAATGAAATAATCGAAGAGGAAAATGGACTTTATAGTATTACGACAAAACCAGGATTTGCGATCGGTCAAACGGCATTTGTAGTGAAAACAGAGTCATATCGTTTACTGTGGGACTGTATTACGTATTTAGATGAAACGACAATTATGAAAATAAAAGAGCTTGGCGAATTAGATGCGATTGCATTGTCTCATCCTCATTATTATTCAACGCAAGTAGAATGGGCAGAGACATTTGATGTACCAATTTATATACATGAAGATGATAAAGAGTGGGTGATGCGTCCGAGTAGTCGTATTATTTATTGGTCTGGTGAGTCTTTACAATTAGCTGATGGATTAGTCATTCATCGTTTAGGGGGACATTTTAAAGGTGGATCTGTCTTACATTGGGAAGAAGGTAATGACGGAAAAGGAATTTTGTTAACAGGTGATATTATTCAAGTTGTAGCAGATGAGCGGTGGGTAAGCTTCATGTACAGCTATCCAAACTTAATTCCACTACCAGCGAGAAAAGTGGAAGAAATGGTGAATCGAGTGAAGCCGTTACAGTTTAATCGTTTATACAACGCTTTTCATCGAGTAGTAAAAGAAAATGCAAATGAAGCAGTTGAACGTTCTGCTGAAAGATATATTGGAGCATTAGAAGGTAAATTATTTCATACGTAAAAAGGGGAGCAAGCCTAATGAAAACGTTAGTATGTTTTGGCGATAGCATTACAGCTGATGAGACGTTTTTTGATGGAACACCGAGATTAACGCCAAGGTTACAAGCAATGTTTCCAAATTGGAAAGTAGTGAATGCAGGTGTTCCAGGGGATAATACATTTGATGCGTTAAATAGGATTGAAGAAGATGTAATATCATATAAACCAGATTTCGTAACAGTTTTTCTTGGTACGAATGATGCAGTTTCTTTTTCTCAAGTGTCATTACAAGCATATAAAGAAAACTTAGAGAAGATTGTGAACCAGGTTTCCTCAGATAAAATACTACTTATTAGTCCTGCACCAGTTGATGAAGAAAGACAGTACAATAGAACCAATAAAGTGCTCGGTCAGTATACAGACGTAGTAGAGGAAGTGGCGAGGGAAACAGGAAGTTATTTTCTAAATGTATATGCTGAAATGATTCAAGAACGGGATTATAAAAGGTTTGTAGAAAATGATGAAAAAGATGGGTTACACTTTGGGCCAGAAGGTTATGAGTATGTAGCGAAGTTAATTGGTGAAAAGTTAAAAGGGATTTTATAAGGAGCAAAGCACTTAGTGCTTTGCTTTTTCGTATTTCTTTCGCAGTCCATAAACTTAATGATCGCTGTAATTTGGACAGATATTTTGCGTTTTTATCCCGCATTAACTGTCCGTAAACGCCCCATTAGTGAGGGCTAATAATCAGTGGGGGATGAACAAAAACCCCACTGATTAAAGTTTCACTTTATGTGCTTAAAAGGCGAGTTCTGTTTTAAAGTAATATAAATTTATTTTTAAAAATTTATATTTCGTAGTTGAAAATCAATAAAGGTGTAACTATAATAGTTACAGTGAGTTTGTTATTTTGAAATGTACACATTGAATTACAAGAATGAAGGGAGTTTTTATGTAAATCAAAAAGTTATAAAAATCTATTAATTTTTATAATAAGATAAAATGCTTTTCGGTTCATACACATTATGAAATATGTTATTTCTAATAGAAAACTAGAGGTGGAAAAATGAAAAATTTTAAAGGTATGTTGATATCATCACTTGCAATTACAACTTTTGCTGGGGTAGGTACGACATTTGTAACAAATACAGTACATGCTGCTAATGACGATTCTAGTAAAATACAAGTTCGTTCTAATAAGAGTATAAATACAACAACTGGCTCGAGATTCCCTGTATTATCATCAGTCAATCCTTATGATGAACCTAGATTTTCGAGACAGGGATATCTTGAAGAGGCACCTTTAGGAATTAATGCTCCTTATGCTTGGGGAATTAAAGGAGGGAATGGTCAGGGGGCAACTTTTGTAGATTTGGAAGAAGGCTGGTTATTAAATCATGAAGATTTAGTCGGTCAAAATATTGAATTTATGTCTGGAAAAATGAGTAATGATCTTTCTCATGGTACTTCAGTTCTAGGTGTTGTTTCTGCAGCTGACAATGGGATTGGGAACATTGGAATTGCACCAAAAGCAAAGGCAAAAGTAATTTCAGTGATCCGAGACAATGGGAGAATTGATGTAAGAGATGCTATTTTAAGTGCCGTAGATTCTTTACAGGCTGGAGATGTTTTATTAATAGAAGAATCCTTTAAATATGATGGATATGGAGATGACCCTTTACCAGTAGAAGTATACCCGAGTATATTTAACGCAATTCGCAAAGGTACAGATAAAGGCATTATTATTGTAGAAGCAGCTGGTAATGGTGGGATTGATTTAGATGAATTTAAAGACCGTAATGGTAAACAGATTTTAAATCGAAACAGTCAAGACTTTAAAGATTCAGGAGCTATTATAGTGGGAGCATCTACTGCAAGAGTTCCTCATAAACGTTTAGCTTTCTCTAACTATGGTAGTAGAATTGATGTATATGGTTGGGGAGAGTATGTTGATACATTAGATACATATCAAAATCAAAATAGTAAAGGACAAAAAGTTACAGATCAGAACATAACTAATCGTTATACTTCTAATTTCCGTGGTACTTCTAGCGCTTCGCCTATAATTGCTGGGGCTGCTGTATCGATTCAAGGGATTGCTAAAGAACATTTAGGTAAGGCATATACACCAAAAGAATTGAGAGCAATTTTAAGTAATCCTAATACAGGCACAAAGTCTAATAACCCATCATCTGATAAAATAGGGGTTTTACCAGATTTAAAAGCAATTTTGTCTAACCTTGGATTTCATAGTGATTTGACTACCAATGATCCTATGGTATTTCCAGATAACGTAGAAAAAAATGAAGGAAAAGAAAATTCAACTTTCGTATTTCCAGGTGAAGAAACAAAAAGAACAGGTGATAAAAATTCAACTGTAACCTTCCCAGAAGAAGATTTAAAACAGGAGGAAAAAGAAGAGGGATTAATTGTTTTTCCTGATTAATAAAAAAATACTACCTTCCATTTGGAGGTAGTATTTTTTATTTCTTGTCATTAACAAGCAGGCATGAAATTTGTATTTGTTTATCTTTTATAATGGATTTAACTAAAAAAATCGAATATTTGACTGTTAATTTACTTTTTTGTCTCAATCAATTACATGAATCAATCTAGAAATGCTTGCTGTAATGCTTTCAGTCCATCGCTGTAAATACCATGAAACAGATTTATTGCCTCTTCATCACTAACCTCAACAGGAGTGAACGTACCAGACCACTCTACTAACGATGTGTTACTTTCAGTACCTTCTTTAACCTGGATTGTAGATAAATAATTAGTGACTGGGAACGGTGCATTCATGATTGAATACGTGTAGTAGCGCTCTTTATCATTGAATACTTCTAATCGTTCTATAATTGTATCGCCATCTGGATTAGCTAGATGACGTACACGACCGCCTTCAGTTAATTTACTGCTAGGTATATAAGGTAACCAGTCTGGAAGGGAGTTGAAACCTCCGATTAATTGCCATACTTGTTCAGGTGAAGAAAAAATTTCCATAGATGTAGTAGTATGTGCCATGTTCATTACGCTCCTTTTTATCTCGATATTTGCGAGCAAATAATCAGTGGGGATGACCCCACTCATTAAGGTTTCAAATTATTTTACGTTGATTGGTAGTGGTGCATTAGGTGCTACTAGTTTTTGTTCGCGCATTTCTTCCCAGAATGCTGCTGGAATTACTGTATTTAAGGCATTTTGGTCTTCTACAATGCGTTCCGGTTTACTTGCACCAGGAACAACAGCAGCAACTGCTGGATTGGCTAGTGAAAATTGTAATGCAGCAGCTTTGATGCTGATTTCGTGACGATCTGCAAGAGCTTTGATTTTCTCAACTTTTGCAATAATTTCTGGCGATGCTTTTTGATATTCGAAGTGAGCGCCTCCAGCAAGAATACCTGAGCTATATGGGCCACCAACAACAATATCCATATTATGCTTTACAGATGCAGGCATTACTCGTTGCAATGCACGTTCGTGGTCTAATAATGAATAGCGACCAGCTAATAAGGATATATTTGGTTTCGCTTCTTCTAAATCAAGCATAAGTTCAATTGATTCTACTTTGTTTACTCCAAGCCCCCAGCCTTTAATGACTCCTTCTTCACGTAAACGTGTTAGCGCACGGAATGCTCCTGTTCGAGCAATTTCAAATTGTGAAATCCACGCATCACCATAAAAGTCTTGTGCTAAATCATGAATGAAAACAAAGTCTAGACGATCTGTTTTTAAACGTTTCAAACTTTGCTCGATAGAACGAAGTGTTGCATCTGCGCTATAGTCATTGATCATTTTATTTTTGCGACCAAATTCGAAAAGTCCGCCTTTTTCACCTAAATCACGTGCAGATGGATCTTCTAATTCATCCGAAATAGTTCGACCTACTTTCGTACTTAAAAAGTAATCATCACGATTTCTTTTTGATAGTGCTTCACCAAGACGAATCTCCGCTAAGCCAGATCCATAAAGTGGAGCTGTATCAAAGTAACGAACGCCATTCTCCCAAGCAGCATCCACTGTAGCGATTGCTTCTTCTTCAGGAATATTACGGTACATGTTTCCTAGTGGTGCTGTACCAAAACCGATTTTTTCTTTTAGTAATTTACTCATTATAGATATCCTCCTAAAATGTATTTAAAAATGAATTCATCATTGTAAATGGATGTGAAAATGAAAACATGTCATTTCATCGTCTGACAAAATGTATGATAAAAATACTCACTTTAAAGTACGGGTACCAAAAGGTTATTTCTAATACTGCATGACTTACTCAACTCTTACAAATGCTATTATGAAATGTATTTTACATAATGAAAAGTACGTACTTTAAAGTGATATAGATACTAAAAAGTAATACAGGTACTTTTTGGTGCCGTACTACTCATCTGCTGTTTACGTATGCTATTATGAAACATGTTTAATACAATAAAAAGTACGTACTTTAAGGTGCTATAGATACTTAAAAGTAATATTTAAATATTTTAGCTTATTTGTCTTATAAAATTATTAAAGGAGATTTTTATATGAAAACATACAATATTCCTGTAGAGGCAACTTTAGAGGTTATCGGTGGAAAGTGGAAAGTAGTTATCCTTTGTCATTTAAAGAAAGACAAAAAGAGAACGTGCGAATTAAAACAATTAATGTCTGGTATTACACAAAAGATGTTAACGCAACAATTACGTGAATTAGAAGAAGATGGTGTAATCGAGAGAAAAGTGTATAACCAAGTGCCGCCAAAAGTAGAGTATTCGTTAACCGAATACGGTCATTCTTTAGATGCTATACTCGATTCTCTTTGTAACTGGGGAGAAAATCATCTTGAAAAGAATGGTAACACGTCTATGCTTATAACAGCAGCTAAATAAAGAAAGAAAAAACGAACGAGAATATGTTCGTTTTTTCTTTTTGTATAGAGGGAGATTTTTAAGCAGCATAATTACTTTTTTGTAATATAGGTACTTTTTTGTGCTGTAGGAACTAAAATGTGCCGTATAGAAAATTATTTATTTTTACGTAACAATAGAGAAGGAATTTATAAAAAAGGAGAGGAGATCGCGTGAAACAATATAATATACCTATAGAAGCAACTTTAGAAATTATCGGGGGAAAGTGGAAGGTCGTTATTTTATGTCACTTAACAAAAGGGAAGAAGCGAACGAGTGAGTTACAACGTTTGATGCCTGAAATTTCTGTTAGAATGTTAACGCAGCAACTACGTGAGCTGGAAGAAGATGGTGTGATTACACGTGAAATTTACAAAGAAATTCCCCCTCGAGTAGAATACTCCCTAACCGATTATGGGTGGTCTTTACAAAATGTATTAAATCAATTAACCGCGTGGGGAGAACGATGCATAGATAGAAAAAACACAGAAGTTAAGTGAAATCTCTATATGTAATATTGAAAACACCACCTAATGACGAGGTGGTGTTTTTCGTTTTAAAACTTTAGAAAGTTGTTATGATGAAAAGTAAAATTTTTGAGGACCTGTTTCAGTCATAGGTACTTAAAAGTGCCTACATCACTTTAAAGTACGTACTATGCTTCATAATATAACCGTTTTATAATGACACTCGTAGCAAGAAGTCATAAAGATTTTAAGCTATGTTCAAAAAGACTTATTAACTAGTATAGTTTTTTGTTCAATTTTTTAGTAGGAGATGTTTTTATGGTTGAAGAACTTTTTTATAAAAAAATACTCAAAAATCTTTTTTCAGATCCAGTTCAAATTACACTTTGGAATGGAGAAACAATACAATATGGCGAAGGGGAACCTCAATTTCATCTAACATTCCATAAGCCACTTTCAAAAAAAGAAATCGCTAAGGATCCTTCTATTGCATTCGGTGAAGCATATATGAATGGGGATCTTGAAATAGAGGGTAACCTTGAAAAAGCAATTCAATCTATTTATAAAAGGCAGGATAGCTTTTTAGGTGATAGTAAGTTGCAATATTTCAAAAGTAAATGGAATTTCTCAAAACAAAAAAATAAAGATGATATTGCTCATCATTATGATATTGGGAACGATTTCTATAAATTATGGCTTGATGAAACAATGACATATTCTTGTGCATATTTCCAAAATGAGCAAGATTCTTTAACGACAGCGCAGCATAATAAAGTGAATCATATTTTGAAAAAGTTGAACCTTCAAAAAGGTGATACGCTATTAGATATCGGTTGCGGGTGGGGTGAACTCATTACAGCTGCCGCTAAACAGTACGGTGTGAAAGCGATGGGAGTAACGTTAAGTGAGGAACAATATGCTAAGACTTCTGAGCGAATTAAACAAGAGGGACTTACGGATTTAGTTGAAGTATCTTTACTTGATTACCGCGATATTAAGAATCATAAATTTGATAAAATTGTTAGTGTAGGTATGATCGAACATGTTGGAAAAGACAACATTACGCAATACTTTGAAACAGTTAACAAACTACTAAATGATGGCGGGATTTCTCTGCTGCATTGCATTACTTCTCCGGCTAATGGTGGTGCTACGAATGGTTGGATTGAAAAATATATATTCCCTGGTGGGTATGTTCCTGCTGTGAACGAATTAATCACGAACATGACAAACGAACAATTTTTCATTGTGGATGTAGAAAGCTTACGTAGACATTACGGAAAAACATTACAACATTGGGCTCGAAATTTTGAAAACGTACTAGAGGAAGTTCGTAAAACGAAAGATGAGCGATTTATCCGCATGTGGCGTTTATATTTAAATGCATGTGCAGCTTCGTTCTTTACAGGCAATATTGATTTACATCAATTTGTATTTACAAAAGGGATTAATGATACAATTCCGATGACACGTTCTTATATGTATGAATAAGAGCATGTAACCAAGTAGCTCTCAAGTCATTGAGTATAAATAAAATGATGATAGGATATAAGTCTATAACGTAAAGTCGAGATGGGAATCAGAAAATGATTTCTATCTCGACTTTTTGATATATAATTTTAAAATTAAAACTATATACTTTTAAAGATAAAAATATATAATAAATGTAGAAACGAAAATTTATGAGCAAGGAAGTTGAAGAACATGACATTAACAATGGGCTTTATTGGATTTGGAAAATCAGCTAACCGCTATCACCTACCTTATCTAAAGACACGTAATAATATAAAAGTAAAAACAATTTTTGTACGTCAAATAAATGAAAAATTAGCGGCTCCATATGAGGAAAAAGGTGTTTACTTCACTACTGATTTAGACGAATTGTTGAATGACAAAGAAATTCAAGTTGTGACGATTTGTACGCCAGCACATACGCATTATGAATTAGCAAAAAAAGTTATATTAGCCGGAAAATCAGTTATCGTTGAGAAACCATTTTGCGATACAGTAGAACATGCGAAAGAATTATTAGCTTTAGGACGAGAGAAAGGTGTAGTCGTTATGCCTTATCAAAACCGTCGTTTTGATGGTGATTTTTTAGCTGTAAAGCAAGTAGTTGAACAAGGATTCCTTGGCGATATTATTGAGATTGAATCACATATTGATTATTTCCGTCCTGGTTCAATCACTCATGAAGCTCCAAAAGAAGAAGGTTCATTTTATAGTTTAGGTATTCATACGATGGACCGCATGATTTCACTATTCGGCCGTCCAGATACGGTGACATACGATATTCGTAATAATGAAATGGACGGTGCGGTTGATAACTATTTCGATGTTGGTTTACATTACGGAAATCAGTTGAAGATTAAGTTGAAAACGAACCATGTCGTAGCGAAAGATTATCCACGCTTTATCGTTCATGGAACAAATGGATCATTTATTAAATATGGTGAAGATCAGCAGGAAAATGATTTGAAAGCGGGTATTATGCCTGAGAGTGCAGGATTTGGTGAAGATTCACCGATGTATTATGGAATTGCTAAATATCGTAATGCAAATGGTGACTGGATTGAAAAACAAATTAAAACGCCGCTTGGTGATTACGGTCGTTTCTATGATGCAGCGTATAACACAATTGTAAATGGTGCACCAAAACTTGTGAAAGATGAAGAAGCAGTAACGAATATTGAAATCTTGGAAAACGGATTTGCTGCCCCATCACCTTCAGTTTACAAACTTGAGGCTTTACATTTGAATGAATAGAAGAGGGTTTGCAGTATAAAGGAGGTATGGAAATGGCAAGCGGATCAACACAAGTAAAATACCTCGGCATTTATCAAAAGATTAAACAGCAAATTTTAGACGGTGAATATAAAATCAACGAAAAAATTCCGAGTAGCTCCGTCCTTGCTGAAGAATTCGATGTTTCAGCACTTACGATTAAAAAAGCGCTGGATCTATTAGTAAGAGACGGCTACATTATCCGCCGGCGCGGAAGTGGAACCGTGGTACAAGATTGGCATCAGCAGGAAAAGGCACGAATGATTCAAACTTTAACAGGTACGAAAGCTGTTTACGGTAGTGAGGTAGAAAGTAAAATTATCGAGTTTGCGATTGTAGGTGCTGATGAAGTAGTTGCTGAGAAATTGGGAGTTTCAATTGGTGATTTCGTCTATAAAATCATTCGCCTTCGCATCATTCACAGCATTCCGACGATTATGGAGCATACATGGATGCCAATTTCGGTTATCCCAGGTGTTGAGGCTTCTGTTTTAGAGGAGTCGATATACTCACATATTCAAAATAAACTTGGTCTTGAAGTAGGGACATCTGTTGTCAGGGTTAAAGGAATTCGCCCAGATGATAGGGAAAAGCAGTTTATGAACTTAACAAATCAGGATTTCCTAATGCGAGTTGAGCAAGTAGCTTACTTAACGGATGGACGAACTTTTGAATATTCTTACGCAGATCATTTACCGGAAACCTTTGAGTTTGAAACAGTCATTACGGCAAAAAATTATAAAGAGACATAAAAAACGGTTGAGGCAAGTATTGTCTCAACCTATTTTATGTCTTCTACAGTTATGATTCATCAGCAGTAATCAGCATGGATGTGTTCCCGGTTTTTTCAAGGTGAACTTCTCCCCAGGAACAGAGGGAATCAAGTATAGCTCCTAAAGACGAACCGTAATCCGTTAAAGAGTACTCTACTTTCGGTGGTACTTGGTCATATACTTTCCTTTGGATTACACCATCTTCTTCTAGTTCCCGTAATTGTTGCGTTAACATTTTTTGCGTAATACCAGGCATTAAACGTTTTAATTCACTCGTTCTTTTTGTTCCTTTTTTTAAATGACAAAGGATAACAACCTTCCACTTCCCACCAATAACTTCTAAAGTCGCTTCTACAGGAATATTATATGTCTTCATAAAAAAACTCCTTTGATGAATTTAGAATACAGTTGTGAGCCTATATCCGTTGTAATACTAAAATTATTTCTTTTTAGTACCTATACCACTTTAAAGTGCGTACTATTTATTGTGCTAAATATCGGTCATAATAACCGATGTAAGAGAGAAATAAGCAGAATGGCACTTGAAAATGCATATGTTACTTTTTAGTACCTATAACACTTTAAAGTACGTACTTTTTATTAGGATGAATATAATCCATAATAGCACTTGTAAGCAAGAAATGCGTGAAATGTGCTTTGAAGGAGCCATCATGCTATGGAGAATTTTACATGAGAATAATTTGTTGTGTTATTAAAATTAATCCAAGACTTAACAGTTGATTAATTGAACTGTAAAGTTTAAAATTACAGTAAGATTTTTAAAAGTGAGATGTTAACGTCTGTAAAATGTAGCATGAATAATAGAGATAAATGAAACATTGCTGAATAACTAACATTATGTGAATTTGATTCTAAACTGTAATTTTTTTTAATACATTTCAATAAGCGATCTTTAAAATGTACGTTTAATAACATTAAAGGAGTGAGTTAAATATGGTAATTCTATATACAACAGCAAGCTGTGCTTCATGCCGAAAAGCGAAAGCATGGCTTGAAGAGCATCAAATTGATTATATTGAAAAAAACATCGTATCAAATTCTATGACAGTTGATGAGCTTAAATCGATTCTTCGTTTAACTGAAGAGGGGGCTACTGAAATTATTTCAACTAGATCCAAAACTTTTCAGGACTTAAATATAAATATTGATGAGCTCTCGCTAAATGAATTTTATACATTAATAATTGAGCATCCACTAATGTTGCGTCGCCCGATTATGCTGGATGAAAAAAGATTGCAAATTGGTTTTAACGAAGAAGAAATTCGCAAATTTTTACCACGTAGCGTCCGAACATTTTTAAACATTGAACTGCAAAAGTTGGCTAATTAATAAGTAATATTTTTTAGGGAAAGTGGTATGAAAGGAGGAAGCAGAAAATGATAGAAGTATGTGTTACAGTCAATTATAACGATAGAAATTATCAAACAAATGTTATTGTAAGTAAAGATACGATATGGACAAAAATTAAACAATTGGCAGAAGAACAAGTCAAAAAACAGTGGGGCTTTTAAATTGGATGATTTAAAAAGTGAAGTTACACTTTAGAGGCTTTAACTAAATCTAAGACTTTTCAGGACTTAAATATAGATAAGAAATTTGTATGAAAGGAGGAAGAAGGAAATGATAGAAGTATGCGTTACAGTTAATTATAACGATAGAAATTATCAAACAAATGTTATTGTGAATAAAGATACGATATGGAAAAAAATTAAACAGTTGGCAGAAGAACAAGTGAAGAAACAGTGGAGTGTTTAAATGTATTTTTAACTTAAAAAGCTAAATGAAGTTATGGAATCTATTTCTTTATGCTAAGAGTGGTTCTTATATATTTTAACGTTCAACTAACCTATCTGTAATGTTTATGGCTACAGTATGTTAATATAGGAGAAACAATATTTTTGATTGTAGGAGGAAAACAATGAACAGCGACTTTACCTTGGCCATACACAGTTTAACTTATTTAGCTTTACAGCCAGACCGGATGTCAACAAGTAATGCTATTTCAGAAAGTGCAGGTGTTCACCCAGTACGCATTCGCAAAGTACTAAGTTTGTTAAAAAAACATAAGTTTATACAATCGAAAGAGGGAACTGGTGGAGGTTTTATTTTCGCTCGCGATTTAGATGAAATTAATCTTTGGCATATTTATCAGATAACCTCTGAAGGTGCTTTGCAGCCGAAGTGTCCAGAATCAAACAATCAGTGTGTTGTAGGTTCGAACATGCGAAAAGTTCTTTTCGCTATTTTCTTAGGTGCTGAAGAGCATCTAGGTGAATACTTAAAGAATTATACAATGAAAGAAGTTGTTGACCTTATCAATCAAGAGCGTTAAGCGGCTTAATTATTATATAGCCGTGAGTTCTTAACACTTAAATGTAATGAAAAATATTACAGTATAATTTGTTTTTATATCTTTTTTATCGTCACAAAAAATATTTATAGGAAGGTGAAACGGTATGATGTCAAATAATAATCATGTTTTAAAAGTAGGAGATTGGGTTCGTGGAATATCAAATGAAGGTGAATTAATAGTTGGTTATATTGTATCACTTGATGATGTAGAGGATATAGTTACAGTTAGTATTGTGAAACGTGACGGCCAGTACACAATAAACGAAGCGATTTTACTCTTTAGTAAACACGTTAACAAACTCCCTGAATCAAAGGTAATAAATAAGGAACAAATCCTTTATCTTATAGATCTTGCATTATTAACGGGGGATGAAGAATGGTTTATCGAGCTTTCTTCAAAATTAAACTCGATAAAAGAGCTAGTTAATGAGGGATTTTAAAATTTAAACTTTTGAGGGTGCACACAATCCGCCTTATGGAGAGGACACAATTACTTTTCGCATAAAAGGAAATGATGTAAAAACGATTCATTACAAACATAGAGATATCCCTGAAGAAGAGCCGAACAAACTACAATTAAGATGATATTGAAGTGATTTGTTTGTGTAGTCCTGATAACGATAATTATGTAAATGAGCTGTCCATATGGGGCAGCTTTTTTGTTTTTTGCTCAGTGTAGCTTTTTAAATTGTATATGAATTCAATATTAATAATATATATCCTAAAATTTGGTTTTTTGTATTTTGGGATTTTTTTCTTTTTACCTACATTAATTATTTATTAGAATATCTTTTATGTTTAAAATAAAATTTTTTGATAAAAGGGGATATAAGTATCTTTATAATAAGTCACCTAGAAAAACAATGTATTATTGTATTTTTTTACTAACTAATTCAGCTTTAAGCGATAAAAACAATGGCTACATGCTAACTGTAAAATATTATCCATATAAAATTATTCCCCTTTAATATTTCTGAAAATATAAAAATATTAATTTTATAAATATACACGTTATAATGAGGGCGTCGAGAGAAATTTTATTATCTCTGGAGTAAATATAAAAAATGCGATTATTAGTAAGAAAGGTGTGTGATTAGAGGCGAAATGTATGTAATGTGCTTCAGTGGCTTGTGTAAGCAATATCATCAGTGCTACCGAAGTTATGAAAGTAATGTATAGAATTGAGAAAGAAACGCCTCGCAAATGAAGAGAGGCCGGTTTAGCTAAAATTACTTTTAAAAGTAAAAAAGAGAAACCATTAAAGTAATACACTGTTATTAGAAATGTTGCAACGTATTTATGAAGTCTATTCTATATTGTTCTCTTAAGGGGTCTTTATATAAAGAGCGGATATTACGAGTAAACTTTTTTGTGAACGCTAACAATTATATTAGGACGCTAATTAGCGAATGTTTCAATTTGGATTCATTATGATGAAGGACATACAATGTGGGGCAACTTGTAAGGAATTCATTTTCCGAAAAGGGAATATTTGTTAGGTGCAAAGAGAGATGCAGGAATAGATACAAGGGGGAGTTATTATATGAACGGGAATACTGCAAAGAAAATAGAAGTTCAAGCTGAAAATACCGCACTAAAAAATGAGCAATATGCAGATCCGAAAAAGTGGCATAAGCAGGATACTACATGGGCACTCAGTCTATTTGGAACTGCAATTGGAGCAGGGGTGCTCTTTTTACCGATTAATGCAGGTTCAGGTGGTTTATTATCTTTACTACTAATTACATTGCTTGCATATCCAGTTATGTACTACTCACATAGGGCACTTGCTAAAATGATATACGCTTCTAATTCTGCTGATGAGGGGATCACAGGTACAATTAGAGAGTATTTCGGAAATAAAGCGAGTATCATTTTTAACATCGTATATTTCGGTTCAATTTATACAATCGTACTAATGTATTCGGTTGCGCTTACAAACACTGCAAGTAGTTTTATCGTGCATCAATTGCACATGCCAGAACCTCCAAGAGCTATTTTATCACTTGTATTAGTTCTTGGTCTTATCGCTATACTGAATTTTGGTCAAGATATTACTGTAAAGGTAATGAGTATGTTAGTGTATCCTTTCATAGTTTCTCTACTGTTTATCGCAATATCTTTAATTCCACAGTGGAATACGTCAATGCTTAGTTTTTCAGCTGTTTCAACTGCTTCAACAGGAACAGGCTATTTTGGGACGATATTGATGATTCTACCAATCATCGTATTCTCATTTAATCATTCACCTATGATTTCATCATTTGTTGTGAAACAGAGAGCTACGTATGGAATCGAAGCCACTGATGCTAAATGTGCGCAAATACAAAAGGTTTGTTATATCATGACATTCGCTGTTGTTATGTTCTTCGTTTGGAGTAGCGCATTGAGCTTGACTCCAGATGATATAAAAATGGCAAAAGAACAAAACTTATCAATTCTTTCATATCTTGCTAATGAGCTTAATTCGCCTGTAATCACTATTGCAGCTCCAATTATTGCTTTTGTGGCTATTACAAAGTCTTTCCTTGGCCATTATATAGGAGCATTTGAAGTAATGCGTGACATGATTATTAAGCTTGGTAAATCACGTGGAAAAGATATTGAAGAAAAAACAATTAAGACAATAATTCTTACTTTTGTTGTATTATCATGCTGGTTTGTTGCTTATACAAATCCAAGTATTCTTGGACTTATTGATTCTCTAAGCGGTCCTTTAGTTGCTGCTATCTTATGTCTATTACCGATGTATGCGATTCAAAAAGTGCCAGTATTAGCTAAATACAAAGGGAAAATGAGCAACGTATTTGTTATTATTGTAGGTGTACTTACTGTCTTAGCAAGTATTAAGTCATTATTCTAATTCACTATTATTCGTATTAGTGTAAAAATAGTTAACATAAAAAACTTTTTGGACAAACTTCTCACATTGGAGAGTTTGTCCTTTTTTAGTCATTCTATCAACTTGCCGACAAACAGCCACCTTCCAGGCAGAAGGTGGCTTGTTTCGGTATTAATTTATTTTAACTATTCACGTCTAAATGGACCTTTTGGAGCAATTAGCTCTAAATTAGTACCATCTGGATCGGGGAAGTAGGCAACTCCTGTACCAAATCCAGATTTCTAGCCGTCTTCTTGAAAGATAATTGGTTCGTCATATGGGTGCTATCCTATGCCCATCAAGCTAACAAAATGGATTGCCTCTGAAACAAAAAAATTTTTATTACTATAAAAAACGTAAAGTATCTGTTTTTAGAAAAAAATAATTTTTATAAATTGATGGAGATATAACTCAATTCTTTTATATATTTAGTTAAATAGGATTGTCAGAATGAACTTAAAGTAATTATGATTTCTAGAAATGCGAACTGATGTTTTGAATTGGTTTAAAGTTGCTGGAACAAAATAAAACCAATTGAGCAAAAAAACTTGCAAAAATAAAAAGAGAGATGTATATTAATTGATGTATCAATAATTGATATATCAATTAATATTTTGACAAGAAAGAAAAGGAACATTTTATGAAGGAAATGTTCGTAAATATCAGTGGAGAAGAACGCAAAATACTTATTCATGTTCTATTACAGATGCAAAAAAATGTAGAGAATATGAAAGAATAGAGAGTGTAGGGGGCAGAATAGTGTGGAAATAATCGCAGCTATTTTAGTCGGGATCGTAGCATTAGAACATTTGTTTATCATGATCCTTGAAATGTTTTTTATTGATTCAAAAGTAGCGAAACGTGCTTTCAAATTACCGAAGCATTTAGAAGGAGATCGAAACGTAGCCATTATGTTTGCAAATCAAGGTTTATATAATGGATTTTTAGCGGCTGGTCTCATTTGGGGACTTGTACTTGGGCTCAATCCAATTGGTTATATGGTGCAATTATTTTTCGTGATTTGTGTGGTGATAGCAGCTATTTTTGGAGGTTTCACATCTAATAAATCAATTATTGTGAAACAAGGTCTTCCAGCTGTTTTAGCACTGGTTGCCCTTTTATGTATGATATAGAATCAAAGTTTCTCAATAAAAGAACTCATTTTTGAAAAGAATACGCTATTCTTTCTTTAGAATTATAGGAAAGGATGGCGTTTTTGTATGTCTATTTCTATAAGTAGTGAATTATAACTATTTCCTCAAGGGACTCAACTGCTTTTCAGCTTTTGGATATATTTTCATCCATCTTTGTTTCCTCCTATTGTTGGATAGTGTAATAATTGATAAAAATTTTGATGAAATTGAATTATAACGACTGATCAAAAAGTTAGTGATTAAAAATATTATTCTTTAGTACATACATTTTTAAGATGTTAAATATATTTCATAATAGTCTCTGTAAGATAGGGATAAATAGAATAGTACTTTAAAGTACCTATAGCACTTTAAAGTGCGTACTTTTTATAACTTTGAATATCATTCATAATAGCACCAGTAAGAAGAAAACAAGCTTTACGGTACTACTAGTTACCAACGATGTTACAGCAGTTTATTTAGAATCAGATTGATTGAAGGGTTGTACTATATGGCCTAATAATTTCGAAAAAAATGCCGGTGTGGCATAAAACAATTATGGAGGTTAAAGATATGAGCACTTCAAATTTGAATGAAATAAGTAAACAAATTTTAACAGAGGAGGAAACACTTCAATTTTCCTCTTTTACAAATGAAGATGCCTTGCAACTAGGTTTATTTATCGTTGAAACAGCAAAGCGAGAGGGGAAATTGATTGCTGTTGATATAACGAAAAATGGTGTGCAATTATTTCATTTCAAGATGACAGGGACAAATGAGGAAAATACGAAATGGATTGAGCGTAAAAAACGAGTCGTTTCCCTGCATGATCGTAGCTCGTATTATATGCAGATACAAAGTGAAATAACTGGAATTTCATATAATGAAAAATATCTTTTAGATACTTCAGAATATGCTGCGTTTGGTGGATGCTTTCCTATCAGAATAAAAAACGTAGGGGTTATTGGAATGATAACAGTTTCAGGATTACCACCAGAAGAAGATCATGAATTGGTAGTAAGAGCAGTTAAAAATCATTTGAACCAATAGTTGTAACGAGTCAATAGATAATTAATTTTAGGGGGCAATACTATGCCATTAATTGAGCTAAATACTTGGCCAACCATGTCAACAGAAGAAAAGAAGGAATTTATTTATCATGTAACGGAACTTACAATAAAACTATTAAAAATTGTCCCTGACAAAATTCAAGTGTTGATAACGGAACTTGAGAAAGAAAATTTTGGGAAAGCTGGGGCTGTAGCAAGTGATGCTACCTTTGCTGTGAAAAGTAGGGTGTCCGATTGGGAGACAAAAGAGTCTTACGATACACCAGGTCGTAACGTTAATGGAATGGCTATTATTAAGATTGATATATGGAATACATTTGATCAAGAGACAAAGGATAAGTGGGTAAACGAACTTACACAAGTAACATCTAAATATACTCATGCCCCTTTGGATAAAGTGCTAATTCTTATTCGTGAAATGATTCCAGGGAACTGGGGACAAAGTGGTGTAACAGGAGCTAATGCAGATTTCCTTTCCAAAAGTCGTACATTTTAATCATTAAATAAAAAAGGCAAAAATGAACACATTTCTGTTCGTTTTTGCCTTTTTATTATTTGTCTGTGGTAATGAACATGATCCTTTATATGTTTAAGTAATATTCTCTAAAGTTGCCTCTACGGGAAAGTGTATTTCTTCATTTGAAAGTCTTTTTCATGGAATGTAGATTTCAATTTTTGAGCAAAATAAGCTAGGTTATATAAATGTTACTTTTTAGTACCTATAGTACTTTAAAGTACGTACTTTTTATTAGGGTGATTATCATTCATAATAGCACATGTAAGAGAGAAATAAGCTTTATGGTACTGGTAACTAACTATGTTACTTTTTAGTACCTACAGCACTTTAAAGTACGTACTATTCATTGTATTGAATATATTTCATAATAGTACATGTAAGAGAGAGACAAGCTTTACGGTACTAAAAAGTACCTATAGTACTTTAAAGTGCGTTCTTTAAAAAAAGAATGAAACCATTCATAATAGCGTTTGTAGAGATTAAATATGTTTTTTAGAAGATAAAAGGGCCTTTTTATCGCACTATTATGATAGGAATTATAGGGAAGAGGGGAAACTCAATTGAATTCATATACAGCATCGTCTTCAGAAGTTCAGACGAATCGAAGAAGTATATTTGCGTTATTAGCGTTAGCAATTAGTGCGTTCGGGATTGGGACAACTGAATTTGTTAGTGTCGGTTTATTACCATCTATTTCGGAAGATTTACATGTGTCGGTTACAACGGCTGGTTTAACAGTTTCTTTATATGCGTTAGGCGTAGCGTTTGGGGCTCCAGTATTAACGTCATTAACAGCTAATATGTCACGAAAAACGTTATTAATGTGGATTATGATTATTTTCATTATTGGTAACGGAATCGCAGCGGTAGCAACAAGCTTCACTGTATTACTTATTGCGCGAATTGTTTCTGCACTTTCGCATGGTGTGTTTATGTCAATTGGTTCAACAATTGCTGCGGCACTTGTCCCAGAAAATAAACGGGCTAGCGCGATTGCGATTATGTTTACTGGTGTAACAGTTGCAACTATTACAGGTGCACCAATTGGAACATTTATTGGTCAACAATTTGGCTGGAGAACATCATTTTTAGCAATTGTAGTAATTGGAATTATCGCCTTAATTGCAAATAGTATTCTCATTCCATCTAATATGAAAAAAGGTGCGTCTGTATCATTCCGCGATCAATTTAAACTGATTACAAACGGAAGACTGTTACTAGTTTTCATTATTACTGCATTAGGATATGGGGGAACATTCGTAACTTTTACGTATTTATCTCCGTTATTACAAGAGGTAACAGGATTTAAAGCAAATACGGTTACTATCATTTTATTAGTGTATGGAATCGCCATTGCGATAGGGAATGTGATTGGCGGAAAATTATCGAATCATAATCCAATTCGAGCGCTATTCTACATGTTCTTTATTCAAGCGATTATACTATTTGTTTTAACATTTACGGCACCATTTAAGGTAGCTGGGTTAATCACAATTATTTTAATGGGGCTATTCGCATTTATGAATGTTCCAGGGTTACAAGTATATGTCGTAATGTTAGCTGAACGATTTGTACCGAGTGCTGTCGATGTTGCATCGGCAATTAATATTGCGGCGTTTAATGCTGGGATTGCTCTTGGTGCTTATTTAGGCGGTATTGTAACGAACTCGTTAGGGTTAATTCATACAGCTTGGGTAGGCGGCATTATGGTAGTAGGTGCTGTTATTTTAACAGCATGGAGCATGACATTAGAAAAAAGAGATCAAGTAAAATAAAAGGAGAGAAAATAAAATGAAAAATTTACAAAGTAAAACAGTATTAAGTAATGGTGTGGAAATGCCTTGGTTTGGTTTAGGTGTATTTAAAGTAGAAGAAGGACCAGAACTTGTAGAAGCGATTAAATCAGCAATTAAAGCAGGATACCGCAGCATCGATACAGCTGCAATTTACGGAAATGAAGCAGCTGTAGGTGAGGGGATTCGTGCCGGTATTGAAGCAACTGGTATTTCAAGAGAAGAATTATTTATTACTTCAAAAGTATGGAACGCAGATCAAGGATATGAAGAAACGATTGCTGCATACGAAGAGAGCTTAAAAAAATTAAAGCTAGATTATTTAGATTTATATCTTGTTCACTGGCCTGTAGAAGGGAAATATAAAGATACATGGAGAGCGTTAGAAACACTTTATAAAGAAAAGCGTGTACGTGCAATTGGCGTAAGTAATTTCCAAATTCACCATCTGCAAGATGTAATAAAAGATGCAGAAATTAAGCCGATGATCAACCAAGTAGAATACCATCCTCGTTTAACACAAAAAGAATTACAAGCTTTCTGTAAAGAACAAGGCATTCAAATGGAAGCATGGTCACCACTTATGCAAGGTCAATTATTAGATAATGAAACATTACAGGCAATTGCTGAGAAACATGGTAAAACAACAGCACAAGTGATTTTACGTTGGGACCTTCAAAATGAAGTGATCACAATTCCAAAATCAACGAAAGAGCACCGCATTATTGCAAATGCAGATGTATTTAACTTTGAATTAACGAAAGAAGATATGGAAAAAATCGATGCATTAAATCAAAATCACCGCGTTGGTCCAGATCCTGATAACTTTGATTTCTAATAGAAATGAGTAAAAAGAGTGCAAAAATCGCACTCTTTTTTATTGAATAGACAATAAAATGTTTCTGTTTATATTATGACTTTTAAATTACTTTAGGCGAGCTAAAGAACTGATTAACAGTATTAAAGTTTGACATAAAATAATGGATTCTATATTATATATGCTATAGCATGTAAATTGCGATTTATTTAGAGGTGGCATATGGACTTATATGAGTTAACAGGACATCTTGTTCATTATACTGATGTGAAGTTAACAAATTATATAATGTAAGTTTTTAATCACATATTGCTTATAAGATTTATATTTTATATGCTATAGCATATAAAATGAACCTCTTAACTTGTAATGTTCAAAATTTAAATAACATAGTAGAAAATTCATGAAGCGAGGAGATTTTAGTAATGGAAAAATTCATATTAGCGTTTGATAGAGAACTTGTAATCGCAGAAAAAAAAGACACAACATGGAGCGTCCAATCGCAGTTTGTAGGTGCGAATCCAGTTGCTTTAGCTTCTGATCCATACGACCAAGAAAGAATGTATTGTGGTACTTTTGATAGAGGATTATGGAGAAGTAAAGATGGAGGAAGTTCATGGGAAGCAATTGGTACGTTGCCTTCATTTGGTGAAGTGTTCCCAGCTAATGCTATTCATATGAGAGCTATTACAGCAGTTTCTGTATCTCTAGCGAAGGGGGATGACGGTAACGGGATTGTATATGTAGGAACTGAACCGAGCGCAATGTTCGTATCAAAAAATGGAGGAGACAGCTTTGAATTGCTAACGGATTATCGCCAAATGCCATCTTATGCATCATGGTTCTTTCCTCAAAGAACATATACACACCATGTAAAACATATTGAAATTGATGCTAATAATCCAGAAACTATTTATACGACTATTGAGGTAGGCGGATTAATTAAAAGTGTAGATGGAGGTAAGACATGGACTGAGGAAAAAGAGGGGAACTATCCTCAAGATATTCACATTCTTACATCACATCGCAATGCCCCAAATCGTTTATACGGGGTGTTAGGTGATTCATTCTTGAAAGAACCAGGTCAAGAGTATGCGGAGAGTAATGATGGAGGTAAGACTTGGAACTATATGTGTAGCGGGCTAAAGCATCATTACGCATATCAAATGGCAGTTAACCCAAATGATCCAGAAAATATTATTATCGCGACATCTTCAAATCCACACGTAGCGCATGATTACAATAATGGAAATTGTGAATCATTTATTTATAAGAAAGAAAAAAATCAGTCTTGGGCAGAAATGAATGTAGGTTTACCAACTCCTAAAGGCACAATCATACCAGTATTAAAGGCAACAAGTGATGGAACGTTTTATCTGTTTAGCAATAAAGGAGTGTATCAGTCAGTAGACGGTGGTTCAAATTGGACATCATTAGAGATTCCTTGGGAGAGTAGATTTATGGAACAACATCCTTATGAGATGTTAATTATTAAATAAGTGACAGGTATAGTTTTTACTACTATTCATTGGTAATGTTTAGTTGAATTTAAATTAAAAATGTAAAAAGCCAGGTAATGTGTTATTCATGCTACCTGGCTTTTTTGACCAGCAATTTAAGGTTATTTTCATATTTGTGTAAATATGAAACAAGCAGGATACATGAATAGAGAATGGGTAAAATAATACCGAATGATCACTAGATTGTATCAATGATGCTATAAGTGTTTTTTTAGGGAAACTGAAGCAAGAAGCAGTGGTTTAGATTCAGAATGACTAGCAATTGGTGTTATGGTGTTCAATGGTTCAAAAATGAACTCATTTCAACTCATATTATCTTCGCAATGTATCATTTTGAAGAATATTAAAACTTAGGAGGAAATGAATTATGACAAAAGATTTCTATACTGCACTGAAAGAAAGACGTACTTACTACGGAATTAACAAAGAGGTACAAGTATCGGATGAAAAAATTAAAGAAATCGTAGAGTTTGCTGTGAAATATACTCCATCCGCTTTCAATTCTCAAACTGCGCGATTAGTTGTATTATTTGGTGAAGCTCATGATAAATTATGGGATATTACAACTGAAACATTAAGAAAAGTAGTTGGAGATGGAGATTTCTCAGGAACGCAACAAAAAATGGATTCTTTTAAAGCTGGTTATGGAACAGTACTATTCTTTGAAGATGAGTCTATCGTTAAATCGCTTCAAGAAAAATTTGCTGCATATGCTGAAAACTTCCCGATTTGGTCACACCAAGCATCAGGTATGCACCAATTAGTCGTGTGGACAGGTTTAGAAGCAGAGGGATTAGGGGCATCTTTACAACATTATAATCCATTAATCGACGATGAGGTAAAACAAGAATGGAATGTTCCTGCTAATTGGAAACTAATTGCACAAATGCCATTTGGTAATCCAACAGCTGCACCAGGTGAAAAAGAATTCCAACCACTTGAAGAGCGTGTGAAATTTCATAAGTAATATTCAAATGCAATAAAATGGAAATTTAATCAGTGGTGGTCTTACTGTCCGCAAATAGCGGGATAAGCTAACTGTATTGCGAAAATAAAACTGTTTAGTTACAAAAATTCTATTTATTATTTCTGTTAATCGAGTATGTATTAATAAAAGTTGTTAAAATCACTATTTTAATCTTTAAAGGAACAAGGTGATCGGTTTGATCATCTTGTTTCATTTCTTAAATTTTATTTTATTTATTAAAAAACGCTAGGTTTTCATAAATGCTTGAAAAACTAGCGTTTTAATAATAGGTATCTGTAATTTGATTACTTAAAACTATATACGAAAAAGCTTTTATGTTATTCCTCAAGTTCTATCCATTCCTGTGACCATTCTTCTATTCCGCGAATAATAGCTTCTAAAGCAAATCCTTTTTGAGTTAAAGAATATTCTATACGAACTGGTGTCTCAGGAAAGACTTTACGTTCGACAATTCCTTCTAGTTCTAATTCTTTCAATCTTTCTGAAAGTAATCTTCCGCTAACAGGAAGAGAAGATTCAAGCGTACAAAAGCGCTGAGGTCCAGAGAAAAGTTGGTAAATAATGAGTGCTGTCCATCGTTGACTAAAAAATTTCATTCCTTTTTCAAAGCGAGGGCATAATGTAGAATCATTCATTTTCCTTCACCTCCTAAAACAAATTATATAACATCTTACTATTAGTAACAAATATTTTTATAATTAATTACTTGACGTAAAGTAATTACGAATGTATACTCACTTACATAAAGTAACTAAGTTGTTTTATGTAACTGAAACGCTTTTCTTTAAATGGCCAAAGTTGTAATGATACATATTGCATATAAGCTGAGAGAAAAAAGAATAGCATCTGTAAAAACACTTACGTTGTGTAAGTTAAACAATAAAAAATATAACAATGGAAGAGAATTTTTAGAGATTCTCAATACTAGGAGGTACCTAATGGTTACAACAGATACAATTCATATGTTAGAAGATAAAATTCAATTTATACATCAAGATGGAAAGGATATTTCTTTAGTAGGCCCTATCAAATTACCACTTAATTTATATGGGGAGACTAAAGTTTTCCAATGGTATTCTTGGTTACAATGTAGTGAGGTTACAAATAGTGTAGAAGGAATTATCGAAAAACTCTCATCTATTAATTTAGCTGATATGCAGCAATCTAGTGTGCTTGTATATGGTGATTTTGAGAATTCTGAAGATGCCCTAATTCGTATGCATAGTATTTGTCACACCGGTGATATCTTTGGTAGTAAACGTTGTGACTGTGGATTTCAATTAAAGCAGTCTTTACAAATGATTACAGAACATGGTTCAGGTGCTTTATTTTACTTAGCGAATCATGAAGGAAGAGGAATTGGTTTGTTTAGTAAAGCTATGACGTACCTCTTGCAAGAAAATGGGTTAGATACAGTAGAAGCTAATCTGAACCTAGGTTTTGAAGATGATGTTCGAAACTATGATGATACAATTGAAGTATTAAAAGCGCTACGCTCAAAACCTGTAAAACTTATTACAAATAATCCAAAAAAATTAGAAGCGTTACAAAAAGCTGGATTAAATGTTACGAGTCGTGAACCGTTATGGGGTGATGTCTCAGAGTTTAATGAGAAATATTTGCAAACGAAGATTCAGCGTTCTGGACATTTTGAAGGGGGACACTTACATGCTTGAGCATGAATTGTATATGAAGCTAGCACTAGAAAATGCCAAGGCTATGAAGGGACAAACGACTCCAAATCCATTGGTTGGATCTGTAATTGTAAATGATAATCGAATTGTAGGGGTCGGAGCACATATGAAGGCCGGAGAACCACATGCCGAAATACATGCGATACGTATGGCTGGAGAACAGGCACGTGGTGGTACAATCTATGTAACTCTTGAACCTTGTTCTCATCATGGTAGAACAGGGCCTTGTGCTGAAGCAATTGTACAAGCAGGAATTAAGAAGGTAGTAGTTGCTACACTTGATCCAAACCCGCTTGTTTCTGGACGTGGAATTAAAATTCTACAAGATGCAGGTATTGAAGTACTTGTAGGAGTGTGTGAAGAAGAATCTAAAAAAATGAATGAAGTCTTTAATAAATATATTTTGATAAAGCGTCCATTTGTAACGATTAAATCAGGAGTTACATTAGATGGGAAAATCGCTACGTCTTCATCGGATAGTAAGTGGATTACATCTACAGAAGCAAGACAAGAAGTACACCAAATACGAAACGAAAATGCGGCTATTTTAGTAGGAGCGAATACTGTTCAAAAGGATAATCCATCATTGACAACGCGTATTCCAAATGGACGAAATCCAATTCGAATAATATTGGACTCGACATTACGCATACCGATGGAAGCTAACGTTGTTACAGATGGAGAAGCTCCTACCTGGATATTTACAACAAGTAATCATGCAGCGAAAAAAAAGAAAGCATTAGAAAATGCAGGAGTTAAAGTATTTGTTACTAGCGGAGAAAAGCATATAAACTTACATGAAATGCTTGATGTTTTAGGGCAAAAAGGAGTTTCCTCCCTGCTTATTGAAGGTGGTGGAGAGGTAAATGCTTCGTTTATTGAAAATAAATTGATGGATAAACTTATATTATATGTCGCACCAAAAATTATTGGGGGCAGATTGGCGCCTAGCTTTGTAGGGGGGACTGGTATTACTAAAATGCAAGATGCAATTGAATTTAAGGATATATCATTTACCCAGGTTGGAAAAGATTATAGATTTATTGGCTATCCAGAATATCGGAAAATATAAAGAGAATAAAAGCTACTTATATTTTCCGATAAATGGATTGCAGAAAGGAGCGATGAAGAGTGAAGTTTGGATTTGATATCGATGATACGTTAATTGATTTAAGGCAGCCTGCTTTTCATTTATATAATAAAAAATTAAACAAAAAAGTAGGATTGGATATATTTCATTCTTTAAAAACAATTGAAATTCATGAAGCATTTGGCATGAATTCGGAGGAAGGCAGTCATATGTGGAATAGTTTGCTGGATGAGATTTATTATACTTCTTGTTCACCGTTTCCATATGCAGTAGAGACATTACAAGAATTAGAAAGACAGGGACATGAAATATACTATATAACAGCTCGGCCTAAAGAGCATGGAGAGCAAACAAAAAAATGGTTAATAGAAAAAGGTTTTCCGGTACATGAAGATCGCTTTTTCTATGGAATGAAAGATGAAGAAAAAATACACTTCATACAAGAAATGAAATTAAACTATTTCTTTGATGATAAGCCAGCTGTCTTAGAAACGTTAATAGGAAAGCCAATAAAAGTGTATGCAAAAACTACTTCTTACAATCAACATCTCAATATCCCGCGTATTACAAGTTGGACAGAGTTAGGAGATATTATAAAGAAAGAAATGTGAGGATTTAACTGGAAAATCAAATAGAGCTAAGAGTATATTGAGTGTTACAATTTTAGAGGAAAGACATAGGTGTTATGTCTTTCCTTATTTTTTAATACTATCGTTTTTATTAGTGCGATGTGCTAGGAGTACTTCTAATAGAGAGGAAATAGAAAAATGAGCAATAAGAAAAATATTTTTAAGCTAGTCTTGTATAGCAGTGTAATTTATATATCAATGATGGGTTCCCCTGGTGCCACAATATTTTTGGATATTTTGGATGAGAAGTTTAAGAATTAATAGGGTGTGTTCATAATCATGAATTTTTGGAAAACCAAAATTACAATGTTAGGTTATTTTGAATCAGTAGTGGATGATATGCAAAATTGCATATCACAAAATAAACATCGTAATTTTTGGATTCTTGGTATAAAATACATTACTTAAACTATATATTAGAATGGAGAAAGTGAATTGGAATTATTAAGAAACAGTAAGGTTGGTACAAAACTAAACATATTAATAACTATATCAAGTATTGCATGTATAGTATTATCCCTAATAGGGTTTTGGGGATTAGAAAGAGGGAAAAGTACTTCCTCTAATATGTATGAGGATAATTTACTACCAATTGAGTGGATTGGTATTGTAGAATCTAATTTTTATCATGTTAATATGAACTTTATGGAAATTATGGTATCAAAAGATGAAAAAAGAATGAATGAATTAATAAGAGAAATGGACGGAATTCGTCAGGAAAATGATCATCTTTTAAAGCAGTTTGAGGCTAAAGTTATTTCTACTAAAGAAAAAGAATTATATAACACGTTTTATGAAACATTTAATGAATTAAGAACTCAAATGAAGAAAGCGCAAGAATTAGGGAAATCTAATAATGAGGAAGCATATGCATATTATCTAAAAGAGATTGAACCTAATATGCAAAAATCAATAAAATCAATTCGGGAATTGATTTTATATAATAGTAATAATGCAGAGCTTTTACAGAAGGAAAATAATAATAGTGCTCAAAATACAATGATAATGTTTATAAGTATTTCGCTTTTAGCAATTTTGATAATTATATTAATTGGATATATTATTAAATTAACTATCCGAAAACCACTTGTGTTACTACAAAATGATATGGAAAAAGTAGCAGCTGGAGATTTAACAACACGTACTCCTTATAAAGCAAATAATGAATTAGGGCATATTGTTCAGTCTTTTAATAGTATGTTAGATAACCTTCAACAATTAATTGCGAATGTTAAGATGACAACACAAGAGGTTATTTCTACTACGGAGGGCGTATTACAAGATACAAATCGAGCGTCTAGTATTTCAAATGAGGTTGTACAGACTGTTTTAGAAGTAAAAACAAAAATAGAAGGACAGGTAACTAGTATTCAGGAGAGCTCATCCTCAATGGAAGAAATTACAACAGGGGTGCAAACTGTAGCTGAATCTTCAGCAGTAGTCGCTGAGGTAGCAGTAACAACTACAGAACGAATAAATATCGGTAGTGAAGTGATAAATCACTCTATTCTTCAAATGAATAGTGTGCATGATGTTGTCGAGGAAACATCAAAAGTAATAAATAAACTTGTTACACGTACACAACAGATTGATACAGCTCTCGCTGCAATTACTAATATTGCCGAACAAACGAATCTTCTTGCCTTAAATGCCGCTATTGAAGCGGCACGTGCTGGAGAGAATGGGAAAGGATTTGCAGTGGTTGCCGCAGAAGTTCGAGACTTGGCTGAGCAATCTAAAGAATCTGCAAAAGAAGTTAATCATTTAATAAAATCCATTCAAAAAGATACCCAAGATACAGTTAATGTCATGCAAAAAGGACAACAAAAGGCAGTAGAAGGAAAAGAAGCTGCTTACAAAGCGAATCAAACCTTCTTGTCTATTATGAGAGATATTGATAAGATTACAAGTCAAATTCAAGAAGTATCCGCAGCGACAGAAGAGATGTCTGCTGGTACAGAAGAAGTAAATGCTTCTCTTTCGCTAGTTTCTGAAACTGCAACGGATGTGAAAAAGGAGACTCTTCAAACAGTAAATTCAATTCAATCACAGGCCGTATCAATTGAACAAATATCAATCCAATCCAACAAAATGAAAGAAAAGGTGGAAGAATTAACGGAACTGGTTTCAAAATTTAATATTACAGAACAAAAAGGATGAGTAAATCATAAAAGTTTACGTATGGCTATCAGCCTAAAAATAATTGATTTTTCGCGATTAAAAAGATTTTAGTAATTAATTCAATCACAAGTATAAAAACATGAAGACTTAAGGGTCTTCGTGTTTTTTTATTGAATAATGTATGAAAAAAATATTGATCATTATACGATATTTTGGAAGTTACCACAAAATATTCATATATGCAAAATTACATACATTAAATGATTGATAATCATGAATTAATGTAACTATAATAATTACACTGATAAATAACTTACTGGCCATAATTATAAGTGAGGAAGGAGGAATTTGTTTTATTGTATTTTGTATATAAAAAAATAGAAAAGGAGATATGCAAATGAAAAGATTACTTGTTATAGGCATCATGTATACAATGTTTTTCCTCATAGGAAATATACATTTACATGCTGATGAACGAACAAATGTAAAAGAAATTACTAGTTTAGAAGAGCCTACTTGGATATTTCAGGCGGGCATAAGTAAGGGTAAATATCACGATCGACAAGATTTAGGATTTATTTTGCAGAGAAATACAACATTAAAGGTAAGACAAACGAATCTTAATTTTAAAGACAAATTAACATTACGTTTATTGTCTAATGACTCTAAAAATGAAAAATCCATACAAGTAGGAAATGAATGGATTACCATTCAAGGTGATACGCCTTTAGTTCCTTTTATAGATACTCCGTATGGTGAAGAGCACGCTGTACTTGAGTACCAAGTAGGGAATGAAAGTGCTACTAAACCTCTTCCCATTTATAAACAACAAGGAAGTGTATCTCAATTTTTTAGCACATGGGATCAATTTGATGGAGAGTATGCATTAATTCAAGGGAAGAGTTTTCAATTATTTGTACCTAAAAAAGATAAAGAGTTAGTAAGATCTTTAAAAGATTTTCAATCGTTAGATGAGTTAATTGCGTATTATGAAGATATTTTTACGATGTATGATTCAATTATTGGTTTAGATGGCTCAACTGTTGAAAATAGAAAAAGTCAAAATCGTTATTTCTTAAAAGCGGATATATCCGGTGCTGGCGGTGCCTATTATGGCACAAATTGGACAGCGAATAGTTCAGATAGTACAAAAATGTGGTTAGATAAACTGAGTTGGGGAACTTTACATGAAATCGCTCACGGATACCAAGTTGGTTTTGATAATCAAGGAATATTTACAGGAGAAGTTTCTAATAATCTATTCGGTGTTCAATATCAATATAGCAAATATGGAAAAAAAGCAGATCAAGTTGGTTGGTTGTTTAATTTCGGGAAAAAGGAACAGGTAGAACGGAATTTATATAATGCTTTAATGAAAGAAAATAAAACTTATGATGATTTAGATTTACGACAAAAACTTATTCTTTTAACGATGGCGAAACAAAAAGCTGGCGATGAAGCTTTTGCAAAAATGTATCAAGGTTATCGAAAACTAGCTAGCAATGCTGCTTTCAAAAAAGGTGACCATTCTTTACCAGATTTAATGAATCAGTATTATAGTGAGAATGGACAAGTTGATTTTACACCTGTTTTTGAAAGATGGGGCTTTAAGCTTAATCATAAACAAATAGAGATGAATAGGGCGAAAGGTTTTCCGGCTGTTACTTCTTTAGCTTTTATAGTGCCTGAATCACAATTAGCGAAAGCAAGAGCTATAGTTGATCCGGATATTCCGATAAACTCCAATTTCGAAATAGTTACGAATCAGCAAATTGCTCCACTTGGACTAAAAGGGAATTTGCATATCCATTTAAAAACAAATGAAATAGATACATTGAAAGGAGGAAAAATTAAATTAAAAGAAGGGAATACAGTTGTTCAAGAGAAAACAATTGAAACAACAGATATCAATTTACAAGACGTACCAAATGGAGTTTATACAGTTGAGATTTCAGGTGGGAAAACGGATAGTATGTACCATTTTAGTTCGTATTATGCCTATGTAAAAGAAAAAGATAATAGTCTAACGATTGATGTTAACGAGATGAAAGTGAGTAAGTTGGTAAATCAAACGATTCAATTCCTAGGATTAGGAGATGAACAGTTTGCCGAATTAAATACAGACTTAGAGCAAAAGCAAGCTGTTTTTACAGTTACTACTAAAACTCCTCATAGCTATTATACAGATGAAAAATACGCATCAATAGAGGTGTTTAATGATAAGGGAGAAAAAATTTATACGAAGGAAATGGAAGGAACAAATGTAACGATAGTAAACGATAGCATTTCACTAAAAGAAGGATATAGAATTAAAATCTATCATGATGAAATAAAAAAACGATTAACTAGTAAAGCTACTATTATTAATCCCATGAATAAAACGAATGAATTTATAATGACAAAATGGGGATTGAAAAATACTTATTTGAAAAATAATCCAGAAGAAAATCTTATGCAAAGAATTGATGAAGAAATGGAAGAAATTATAGGTAATCCAGTTTTAAAAGAGATACCAATGCAAAAATTAGAAATGAAAAAGAATGTGTGGATGGCTATAAATATGTTATCAGAACCACAAAAAATAACGTATATAAATAAATATAAAGATAGCTTATATAATGAGTAATTTTTGAGAAATGAAATGAATCTAAAAGTAAAGACGCAATCTATCTATATTATGAGGAATCACAATTCATAAACAGTAGATAAACATAGATAGTTTGAAATATCTATGTTTCCAATTCTGAAAAACATTTATTTAACTTAATAATAAGATTGTAAAGGAGTAAGAATATGAAGAATTTCGTAAAGGTAGGTTTAACTACAGGAGTGGTGTTATCGGCGATTATGCCCTATGGAGGAGTACATGCGGCAACAGAAGATTTAAAAGTGGAAACAAAGGAGGATACGTTCCGAACAGGTAATTTAACAGCACCTTCTCAAAAATCAGCAGAAAATGTAGCAAAGGATGCACTAAAAGGAAAAACAGAACAAGCATTATCATCAAAGCAAGTTAATACGGAATCCAAAGTTAATTATAATGTTACGCAAAGTCGTAAATCTTATGATGGTACTACATTGGTACGTCTTCAACAAACGTATGAAGGACGTGATGTATACGGATATCAACTAACAGCACATATTAATGATGATGGTGTACTTACGAGCGTTTCGGGGGATAGTGCCCAAGATCTACAACAACAGGAAGATTTGAAACAACCTATTACTTTATCAGAAGAGGATGCAAAGAAACAGCTTTTTAACATCTATGGAAATGATCTTACATTTATTGAAGAACCAGAAATTAAACAAGTGGTATATGTAGATGAAAATACAAATAAAGCTACAAACGCATATCAAATTACTTTTAGTGCATCTACACCTGAATATGTATCTGGTACAGTATTAATTGATGCTTTTGGTGGTAATCTATTAAAAGAACTCGTTCAAAAATTGGGTATACAAGTAGATAGTAGTATTGTCCAATCTGCGACAGCAAATAAATCACAAGATCCTTCAAAATTAACAGGTACAGGAAAAGATGACTTAGGTATTAATCGTACGTTTGGAATTACGCAGCGAAGTGATGGAACGTACATGCTTGCAGATTATTCTCGTGGTAAGGGAATTGAAACATATACTGCTAATTATAAAGATTATAATAATTATAGAAGAAATGTATGGGGGTATCTCGATGATTTAGTAACAAGTAATTCTACAAATTTTACTGATCCTAAAGCAGTTAGTGCCCATTATTTAGCAACGAAAGTATATGATTTTTATCAAGAAAAATATGGCCGTAACAGCTTTGATAATAATGGGCAAAAAGTAATTTCTGTCGTTCATGGTTGGAACACAAATGGTACGAATAAAGGAAATCCTAAGCAGTGGTTTAATGCATTTAGTAATGGAGCTATGTTAGTATACGGAGATCCAATTGTTAGAGCATTTGATGTGGCAGGACATGAATTTACACACGCGGTTACAAGAAATGAGTCTGGACTTGAGTATGCAGGAGAAGCTGGTGCAATTAATGAGGCTCTATCTGATATTTTAGGAGTAGCAGTTGAAAAGTATGCCAATAACGGAAAGTTCAATTGGACAATGGGAGAACAATCAGGTCGTATTTTTAGAGATATGAAAAACCCATCATCCATCTCTTCTAGATATCCAGAGGATTATAGGTATTATAATAACTTACCTATTGATGCTGACCACGATCATGGTGGTGTACACACGAACTCTAGCATTATTAATAAAGTAGCTTACTTGATTGCTAGTGGTGGAAGCCATAATGGAGTAAATGTACATGGCATTGGAGAAGATAAAATGTTTGATATTTTCTATTATGCAAATACGGATGAATTAAATATGACTTCTGATTTTAAAGAATTAAAAGAAGCTTGTATTCGTGTAGCAACGAACTTATATGGTAAAGACTCATTAGAAGTACAAGCTGTCCAACAAGCCTTTAAAGCAGCTTATATTTAATATTATTGTGATGAATTATAAACTCTTTTATTTTAATATAGTGATTAATTTGTATGTATAGACAAAAACCTTGTAGAATTTTTCTGCAAGGTTTTTTTGGATGTTATCCCGCTATTTGCCGGGCAGTAAGACCCTGCCTCAAAATTCAGCGGAAGCAAAGAAGTTAGGTGGGGGTCGGGCTGATTAAAGTTTCACTTTATGTTATATGGTTTTTAGTTAATTAGGATAAAAAATAATCCTATAACTGTATGTAAGAATGTGTAATTTTACACTCTTTTTTATGATAGAAAAGGATACTACGTTAGTAAATATAAAAAGTTAGAAATTATAGTATATAGGGCACTTTTTTGTTCCTATGGAACTTTAAAGTGCGTAATTTTCTTTATCGTTAATATATATCATAATGGTATTTATTAGTTGGTTTTAGCGTTACTTTGCTGTTGATGTAATTTTTTAACATTACAATGATTAGAATCAGAATTATCGAGTAAATCTAAATGATGATAATTTCGATTTTTAATTCAGTACAGAGTGCAATAGCTACATAATTTTCGTTTATCCCGCTATTTGCCGGGTCGGGCTGCCCGTAAAAGCCCGATTGGTGAAGGCTAATAATCAGTGGAGGATGAACCCCCCACTGATTAAAGTTTCACTTTATACTCTTTCGAAAAAAGGGTGGATCTGCTTATTTTTTGTTAAAGATAAGAGAAGTGAACCACAATATAAACGTAATTATTTATTTCAACGTAAGTCAATCATTTAGCACATGAATTTGGAGGGATTTATATGCATATGCAATTAAAAGGAAAAACAGCACTGGTTACTGGATCTACGGCAGGGATTGGAAAAGCAATTGCCACTTCATTAGTAGCGGAAGGAGCTACTGTACTTATTAATGGACGCCGTGAAGAAAATGTTAATCAAACGATAAACGAAATTCGAGCGCAGTATCCGGATGCTATCCTTCAACCCGTAGTAGCTGATTTAGGAACAGAACAAGGGTGCCAAAATGTGATTGAAAAGTACCCTGAAGTAGACATTCTTATTAACAACTTAGGAATTTTTGAACCTGTAGAATATTTTGATATTCCTGATGAAGATTGGTTTAAATTGTTTGAAGTCAATATTATGAGTGGTGTTCGACTTACTCGCTCGTATTTAAAACAAATGATTGAAAGAAAAGAAGGAAGAGTCATCTTTATTGCTAGCGAAGCAGCTATTATGCCATCTCAAGAAATGGCTCATTATAGTGCGACTAAAACGATGCAACTCTCACTTTCTCGCAGTTTAGCTGAGCTGACGACAGGAACGAATGTGACTGTTAATACTATCATGCCTGGTTCGACTTTAACGGAAGGAGTGGAGACTATGTTAAATAGTCTTTATCCTAATGAGCAATTGACAATAGAAGAAGCTGAGAAGCGATTTATGAAAGAGAATCGACCAACCTCTATTATTCAAAGACTTATTCGACCGGAAGAAATTGCTAATCTTGTCACTTTCTTAAGCAGTCCACTTTCTTCAGCAATTAATGGTTCCGCGTTGCGAATAGACGGGGGATTAGTACGTAGTGTATTTTAATAAAAAAGCAAATTGCGATATGAAAACAGCCGAATTTTTCTACTATAAGAAAAATTCGGCTGTTATTTTTTTACTTGTTGTAAAGGAGGAAAAGCGTTTAGCGTTGTGGCATCTCTCATGTTAAATTGGTAATTAAGAAAAAGGTATGCTCCATTTGAAGCATACCTTTTTAGTTTGCAATTTTATTTATTTGTATCTAGCTCGTCTTGATTATCAAATTTCTCTAAAACCTTTAATAAAATAGTTAAGATAATTGTGGATACGATTGCAATAATTAAAATGCCATGAGGTGATAGTTGAACCGAGGTTAATCCAACTTTAGCTATGCCAAAATACCCCACATAAGTAGCTAAGAATGATGTAACCACTGAAATCGTAAATCCTAAAAATCCTAATTCATCTAGTTTCTTTTCAGGTAATCCACATACACTTAAAATCTTAGTAAAAATAGCAGCTATTATGAATAACTCAATGGACAGAATAAATAATGACATGACTCCAGAATATACAATTTCATCTGGCATCCATTTCCCTAATGCTAGCATGAGAAGAGCAGGAAGGAAGAGTGGTAAAAATAGTCCTAAAATCATGACTACGCTTTCCATTTTATTTGGTGCTTCATTATTATTTTGATTGCTCATAAATCCTCCTAAATAGTAATATGAATGATAGTCTCATGAAGAGTTCAACATATACTATCACATTAAATTATTGAATTTAATATTATTTTTTATTCAGAAAATGGGGTGCAATTGAGGTCCTCAAAATATGGGTTATTTTCGTATTTTAACTGTAAGAAATTATACAGTTGGATTCAACTGGGGTTTTCAAGGATTAGATAGTTCAGCAGTAAATTTTAGATATGTATGTAGCATATATGTAGAGGGAATTAAAAACTATAATAAATAAAGTTGCATAAATTGACCTTTATGCAACTTTATTGTTCTTCCTACAATCACTGGCATCATGAAATTTGATAAATGATGTTAGCAATAAAGGAATCTTATTTATTCTGTTACTTTCTAGCAACGAGCAATCATTATTTTTATCGGACTATAATTACCAAACGTTTTTCAACACTATTTTCCCAATTGCTTTATTTGACTCCAAATATTCATGTGCTTGTGCAACTTCATCAAACGTAAAAAGTTTAGAATCTAGCAATGGTCGAAGGTGTCCTTCTTCTACTATTTGCGTTAGTTTAGTTAAAATTTCCCCGCAAGCGTCACGTTTATCTGTATGTAATATTTTTAAAGCCATAAAAGTAACGTGCAGAGAGAGTCCTTTTGCGTGTAAAGGAGAGAGGTCATGGGTTGAACGAGCTGCAATTGTTACGACAGTTCCGTTGACCGCAGCAGCTTCAAAAGAATGATCAAGATTCTTGCCGCCTACTGTATCAAATATAACTTCAAATCCGTTTCCGTTCGTATGTTTTTGTACATATTCTTGAACAGATTCTTCTTTATAATTAATGGCTACGTCAGCTCCCAGACGATGAGCTATTTCAATTTTTTTCTGCTGAGAAGCGGTTGTAAAAACTTTAGCGCCTGCCCATTTAGCTAGTTGAATGGCTACGTGTCCTACGCCACCAGTAGCTCCATGAATGAGTACATTTTGACCAGATTTAATATTTGCACGATCAAATAAAGATTCCCAAGCTGTAATTGCAACTAATGGTAGAGCAGCTGCTTCTTCCATTGTTACATTTTTAGGTTTGTGAGCAATCAATCGCGTATCAGCAAGCATAAATTCTGCAAGTGCACCACCAGTTTCTTTAAAACCTCCGGCACATCCATATACTTCATCACCAGTTTTGAATTTCGAAACACCTTCTCCTACTTCTATAACAATACCAGCGACATCGCCGTGTAATACAGCTGGAAATTCAGGCGCAACTGATGAAACAGCGCCACTGCGCATTTTCGTATCGATTGGATTTACACTTGTTGCTTTTACATGAATTAGAACATGACCTGGTAAAAGTTTCGGTTTTGAAACTTCTTCTAATTGAAATACAGATGAATCACCAAAAGAATGGATAATTTGTGCTTTCATTGTTTATACCTCCTGTTCGTGGTTATAGCATAGCAAAGTACAAAAAATAAGTATAATATTTTGAATTTGGTTAGTAACAATTTTATATAAAAAAAGGGAACGTACATGAAATAATGTAACGTATTTGCAAAAGCAACAGTACAGCTTTTTGAAGAAAGGATAGATGTGATTTTTGCAGCATGATTTATTCATTATGTTTATTACTACTCACTTAGTATAGGTACTTTAAAGTGCCTACATCACTTTAAAGTACGTACTGTTATTCATGTTATGGCCGATTTATAATAACACTCGTAGCACAAAGAAAGTTATAACGATGACAATCGGCAACAATGTGGTGTTGCAGTGTTGCTTATAAATTTTGAGAAGAAATATGAAAAGTATAGGTTTATATGAATGAGGGAAAGTGAGTGAAACACATGGAAAAGTTTGCGAACCATTTTGGATATAATCGTATGTTTGCGAAAGATCAACTTACGTTAGGAGTTCACATTCCGATTGAAAATTATCAGTTTCATGCTCCAACGATGGAAAAACAAGTAGAGTTAGTACAAAAAGCGGAACAATACGGTTTTACAGGTGTATGGCTTCGCGATGTATTGCTGCAAGACCCTGATTTTGGTGATCCTGCAACAGGTCAAATTTACGATATGATGATTTATTTGACGTATTTAGCAAGCAAGACAGAGAAAATCGCATTTGGAACGTCGGCAACAGTGTTGTCACTTCGTCATCCATTGCGTGTAGCAAAAGAAATTGCTACATTAGATCAACTATTTCCAGAAAGAATTATGCTTGGCGTTTCATCCGGTGACAGACGTGCCGATTTCAAAGCATTAGGTGTTAGCCATGAAACACGAGGTGAAAAGTTTAGAGAAGCATTTGCTTACTTGGAAGAAATTTTGTATAAAAACTTCCCGTCTATCCAGTCGACACTAGGAGAAGTTCATGGTGCGAATTTAGTTCCAAAACCGTCTAAACGTGTTCCAACCTTTATTACAGGTTTTAGTCAGCAAAATATGGAATGGTTCGCTGAACATGGAGATGGATGGATGTATTATCCACGTAGTCCGGTGCATCAGGCGGGAGCAATTGGACAATGGAGAGAACGAGTAGAGGATTATCATCCAGATGTATTCAAACCATTTATACAACCGATGCATTTAGATTTATCTGAAGATCCAAATGAACGTCCTACACCGATACGTTTAGGTTACCGTACAGGGCGTAAGGCACTAATTGAATTACTTGATATATATAAAAGTATTGGTGTGAATCATTTATTCCTTGCTCTATTTGATGGTCAACGTCCAGCTGACGAAGTATTGGATGAGCTAGGAGAAGAAGTGCTGCCGCATTTCCCAGCCTTGTAAAGGAGTGAAAAGAATGAAAGCAATAGGACTTATGCAATATGGAGATAAAAGTGTACTACAAGAGATTGAAATGCAGACACCGCTATTGGAAGACAACGATGTACTGATTGAAGTATATGCAGCTGGTGTAAATCCTGTGGATTGGAAAATACGTGAGGGTTTACTTCAAGACGTAATTTCTTATGACTTCCCGCTCGTTTTAGGATGGGATGTTGCAGGTGTAGTTGCTTCTATAGGAAAAAACGTTACCGCATTTAAAGTGGGGGATGAAGTATATAGTCGTCCAGATATTGAACGAAATGGTACTTATGCAGAGTACGTGGCTGTAGATGAGAAGTATGTAGCGAAAAAACCGAGAAATCTATCTTTTGAGGAAGCAGCATCAATCCCTCTAGTAGGTTTGACAAGTTGGCAAAGTTTAGTAAAATTCGCTAATGTTCAAAAGGGTAATAAGGTTTTAATTCATGCTGGATCTGGCGGGATTGGTACGTTTGCTATTCAGCTAGCAAAAAGCTTCGGTGCATATGTTGCAACTACGACTAGTACGAAAAACATGCAATTTGTAAAGGATCTAGGCGCTGATACTGTCGTCGATTACAAAACGGAAGACTTTTCTTTGCTTTTGCATAATTACAATATTGTATTTGATGTGTTAGGTGGGGATGTATTAAAGAATAGTTATAAAGTGCTTGCCCCAAATGGAAAGTTAGCGTCTATTTATGGTCCGAAAGGTATGAAAATTCCGCAAACCGAGATATCAAGAGAGAAAAATATTGAGAGTGACCATATATTTACTGAACCTAACGGATATGAACTTTCTCTTATTACAGAATTAATTGAGAGCGGGAAGATTAAACCTGTTGTCACGCATGTGTTGCCTTTACATGTAGAAGGTGTAAAAAAAGCACACCACATAAGTGAGTCAGAACGTGCTCTTGGGAAAATTGTATTGAAGAAACATTGGTAAAGTATGAGGTTTTAGAGACAGTATTGTGCTAAGTAGCGAATGAACTTATATATTCTATTCTAGCAATTGTTTTAAAAGGGAGAGAACAAATGGATTCAATGACATTTCTTTTACCCCGCATTAACAGGCAGTAAGACCCCCACCTCAAAATTCAGCGATATCATAGAAGTTAGGTGGGGCAACTGCCTGTAAAAGCCCGATTGGTTCAACTAATAATCAGTGGGGATGAACAAAACCCCCACTGATTAAAGTTTCACTTTATCCGGAGCGACAGGGGGATTTAGCGAAATGCAAAATTTATCCTGCTTTATATAAACTATTTAGTAATCAAAATATACCACAATCTATTTCGATTATCGGTATCGGCAGAAGGGTAATGTCAGATGTGGAATTTCAAACAAAGGTAGAACAATCCCTTGCTACATTTTCTAGAAGATCTACTGATGATGAATTAGGAGTAGAAGAATTTATTAGCACATTTCGTTATTGTCAATTAAATACAGCGAATATAGAGGACTATCAAGATTTGTTGCGTCTTGTAAAGAGGCGTGAAACAGAATTAAACATTCCTGAAAACCGCATGTTTTACCTATCTGTTATACCAGAAGTATTTGATGTCATTGCTTTAAATATTAAGGAAAGTGGATTGTGGGCTACAAAAGGATTGAACCGTCTTATTATAGAGAAGCCTTTTGGTTATCATGTAACGTCTGCTCGTGAGTTTAATGGAAAAATGATTGAAGATTTTGATGAAACTGACATTTGTTATATCAATCATTATCTTTGAAAATGAATGGTAATTAGGAATACACTTAGAAAAGCATTACGAAATAAATAGTATGTAATGCAAGACATTTTTATTGACGATAATAATTTATATGGTTAATATACTAGACATAAGATTATTTAATTACTAAAAGTAATCAAATATAAAATGTTTCGTTAAATTCTATAAATAAGTAGGTTGTAGTAGAAATGCTTTGAATTGCCACTATTAATATTGGGGACAATGAGAGAGCGAAAGGTATAAAAAGAATTGGAATTAGATAACTCTTTGTTTTTTATAAAAACAGGAAGTATAAGAGTATGAGCTTCTGTACAATTCATTTTTAGTATATTGAAGAGGATTATACAACAAGAGGGGGACTGAACTTGGAATCAATGACCTTTGTTTTATTTGGAGCGACAGGGGACTTAGCGAAACGCAAAATTTACCCCGCGCTATATAACTTATATAGAGATCAAAAGCTTCCAAAGCAAATATCTGTTATCGGGCTTGGAAGACGTCAAGTATCTCACGAAGATTTTCAAGAAAGAATAAAAGAATCAATAGAGACGTTTTCTCGTCAGAGGGAAGAAGGTACTCCGGAACTGGAAGGTTTTTTAGATAATTTTCGCTATTGTCCATTAGATGTGAGTAAGCCGGAAGACTATGAGAGATTATTACAAGTCGTTCGTGAAAGGGAAGAAGAACTACATATAAAAGGTAATAGAATGTTCTATCTTTCAGTTGCTCCTGAATTTTTCGAGACGATTGCTTTAAATATTAAGGAAAGCGGACTTGATAAAACAGATGGATGGAAACGCCTGATGATTGAGAAACCGTTTGGGCACGACCTTGCATCTGCTCGTGAGCTGAATGATAAGCTTAGTCGCACGTTTGAAGAAGACGAGATATACCGTATTGATCATTATTTAGGTAAACCGATGATTCAAAACCTTGAAGCGCTAGAATTTGCAAATCCTGTTCTCCAGTCGATTTGGAATAAAGAACATATAGCGAATGTACAAATCACAGCTAGTGAAACAGTTGGGGTTGAAGAAAGGGCAGGATATTATGACCAGGCAGGAGCCATTCGAGATATGGTTCAAAATCATATGTTACAAATATTAATGATGACTGCTATGAATCTGCCGGAAAAGGTTAATGCATGTGAAATTCGAGAGGAAAAGCGAAAGGTAATGGAGACGCTTCGTAAAGTGAAAAAAGAAGACGTTCAAAACCATATCATTCGCGGACAATACGCTTCAGGAGAGATAAAAGGCGGGCAAGTTGTAGCATATAAAGAGGAACCAGGAGTAAATCCTTCTTCTAACATAGACACATTTGTTGCTGCTCGCTTGTGGATCGATAATCCATTTTGGACTGGCGTTCCCTTTTATATACGAACAGGTAAACGAATGAAAGAAAAGTCTACTCGTATTGTAATCGAATTTAAAAATACGTTAAAACAGCAATATCAAGATAGTAATCCAAATGCAGCACCTAACTTGTTAATAATTGAAATTAGCCCAGGTGAGAACGTTTCATTACAGTTAAATAGTAAAAATCCATTAAAAAATGGAGAAATTGAACCGATGCGTATTAACTTTACTTGTGAGCAAGCAGATGTGGGAGTACCTGAAGCGTATGAAAGACTCATTCATGATGCTGTGAGTGGAGACGCTACATTCTTTGCACATTGGAAAGAAGTTGAATTGTCATGGGAATGGGTACAACCAATTCTTGAAGCATTCGAGGAAAACTTATTACCACTTCATGAATATGAGTCTGGTTCATATGGTCCAGATGCGTCGAATGAATTATTGCAAGAAAGTGGATTTAAATGGTGGTTAGATCAAGAAACGGAAAAATAAGTACTTTCTTTCATGAAAGCATGTAGGGGGACGATTACTATGACACAAAACATAAATCAATTAGCAGTGAATACAATTCGTACGTTATCAATTGATGCTATTAATGCGGCAAATTCAGGTCATCCAGGTCTTCCGATGGGAGCAGCACCGATGGCTTATGCATTATGGGCGAATCATTTAAATCACAATCCTAATCACCCAGAATGGTTTAACCGTGATCGATTCGTTTTATCAGCGGGACACGGATCGAGCCTACTGTATAGCTTACTTCATTTAGCTGGATATGACGTTTCAATTGATGACTTGAAAAACTTCAGAAAGTTAAATAGTAAAACACCAGGACATCCTGAGTTTGGTCATACTCCTGGAGTTGAAGCGACGACAGGCCCGTTAGGACAAGGGATTGCTAATGCTGTCGGAATGGCAATGGCAGAAGCTCATTTAGCAGCGAAGTTCAATAAGGATGGTCACTCTATTATAGATCACAATACGTACGCATTAGTCGGAGATGGTGACTTAATGGAGGGTGTCGCTTATGAAGCGATGTCAATGGCAGGACATATGAAACTTGGCAAGTTAATTGTACTGTATGATTCAAATGAAATTTCACTTGATGGTGAATTAGGCATTGCTTTCTCTGAAGATATTCAGAAAAGGGCAGAATCTGTACATTGGCAATATGTAAGAGTTGAAGATGGAAACGATGTCGATGCTATTACAAAAGCCATTACATTAGCGAAAGAAAATACGGATCAACCTACTCTTATAGAAATTAGAACCATTATAGGTTATGGAAGTCCAAAAGTTGCTGGAACGAACAAAGCACATGGTAATCCGCTTGGAGTAGAAGAGGCAACAGCGACAAAACAAGTGTATGGTTGGGATTATGAGGAAGACTTCTTTGTGCCTGAAGAAGTAACAGCTCATTTTAATGAACTGAAACAAAAAGGCATTGAAAAAGAGAATGAATGGAATGAGCAGTTCAACGTATACAGAGAGTCAAACCCTGCACTAGCAGATGAATTAGAAAAAGCGATTACAGGTGAGGTTTTAATCGAAGCGAAAGACATTCTATCCTTTGATACTGAAAAAACGATTTCTACTCGTGTTGCAAGTGGGGAAGCTATTAATCATTATGTGAAAACGATTCCTTCTATTTTCGGTGGAAGTGCAGATCTTTCTCATTCTACGATGACAGATATAAAAGGTGAAGCAGTATATGCAGTAGAATCGTATGCTGGCCGCAATATATACTTCGGTGTACGTGAACATGCAATGGGCGCGGCAGCGAATGGACTGGCTCTTCATGGAGGGGTAAAACCATTCGTAAGTACATTCTTTGTATTTAATGACTATCTTCGTCCATCGATTCGACTTGCTGCACTGCAAAAGTTACCTGTTACTTACGTATTTACACATGATTCGATCGCTGTAGGAGAAGATGGTCCAACGCATGAACCTATTGAACATTTAGCAGCGCTTCGAGCAATTCCTGGTCTAACAGTTATCCGTCCGTCAGATGCAAATGAAACAGCAAGTGCTTGGGCGTATGCTTTACAGCAAACGGATGGTCCAGTCGTTTTAGTACTGAGTCGTCAAAATTTACCGGTGTTTAATGAAACGAAAGCGAACATAGAGAATCTCTCTAAAGGAGCTTACGTATTAACGGAAACAAATGAAAATCCGGATGTAATTTTAATTGCGACAGGTTCTGAAGTATCCTTAGCTGCTAGTGCAAAAGCAAAACTAGAAGAAGACAATGTCTCTGTTCGCATCGTTGCAATGCCGAGCTGGGAGTTATTCGATCGTCAATCGAATGAATATAAAGAATCCGTTCTTCCGTCTTCTGTAACGAAACGAGTATCTCTTGAGATGGGTGTATCTCTCGGGTGGGAGCGTTATGTAGGACAAGAAGGAAAAGTACTATCAATTGAAACATTTGGAGCTTCAGGCACTGGAGCTGAAGTCATGAATCTATTTGGATTTACGATAGAAAATGTTGTTCAAATTACAAAAAATGTGTTGAATTCTTAAGCTATGACTGTGAATACCTTTCTAGATTTATCAATACTGAATGGTATTCAAAATCGTAGTGATATGAATTTTTAATAAAAGATAATCTGAGGAGGAATTATATTATGCAAGTAGGATTAATTGGGTTAGGTAAAATGGGATTAAATTTAGGGAAAAATTTAATGGATCATAAACATGAAGTAGCAGCATTTGATTTAAATGCAAGTGCAGTGGAAGAAATGAAAGAGTACGGGGCAACAGGTACATCTAGTTTAAGTGAACTTGTTCAGTCATTACAATCACCAAGAATTCTTTGGGTAATGGTACCACACGCTGTTGTTGATTCTGTTATTGATGAGGTTACACCACTTTTATCAAAAGGAGATATTTTAATTGAAGCAGGTAATTCACATTATAAAGAGTCTATCCGCCGATATGAACAATTAAAGAAAGATGGCATTCACTTTATGGATGCAGGAACTTCTGGCGGAATGGAAGGCGCTCGTAATGGTGCTTGTTACATGATCGGAGGAGATCAAGAAGCTTGGGACATCGTTGAACCTATCTTCCGCGATACTGCTGTAGAAAATGGATTTTTATATGCTGGAAAAGCTGGTAGTGGTCACTTCTTAAAAATGGTTCACAACGGAATTGAATACGGTATGATGGCTGCTATTGGTGAAGGATTTGAGATTCTAGAGAAAAGTGAATTTGACTACGATTATGAAAAAGTATCAAGAGTATGGAACAACGGTTCAGTCATTCGCTCTTGGTTAATGGAATTAACAGAAAATGCATTTTCTAAAGATGCAAAACTGGATGAAATTAAGGGTGTTATGCATTCTTCTGGTGAAGGAAAATGGACAGTAGAAACAGCATTAGACCTTCAAACAGCAACTCCTGTTATCGCAATGTCTCTATTAATGCGCTACCGCTCATTAGACAATGATACATTTACAGGAAAAGTTGTAGCAGCTCTGCGCAATGAATTTGGCGGACATGCAGTAGAAAAGAAATAAACATCTTAAAAATTTAACTCATTGATGTTTAAAAAATGGAGGGAATAGATCATGAAGTTTTTTATTGATACTGCAAATCTTGAGGACATAAAAAAAGCATATAAACTTGGAGTTTTAGCTGGTGTTACAACAAATCCTTCTTTAGTAGCAAAAGAGGGCATTAAGTTTGAAGACCGTATTGCAGAAATTTGTCAGGCAGTGCCGAAAGTTGAATCTGTTTCGGCAGAAGTAACGCCAGATGCTGTTACAGCTGAAGAGATGATCGCTCAAGCAGAGGAACTGATTAAGATTAACGGCGGCGATGAAAAAGTTACAATAAAACTTCCGATGACGCTAGCAGGATTAGAAGCTTGTCGCTATCTTACTGAAAAAGGTGTAAAAACGAACGTTACACTTATTTTCACCGTGAACCAAGCACTTTTAGCAGCTCGAGCAGGTGCAACGTATGTTTCTCCATTTTTAGGGCGCTTAGATGATATTTCTGAAGATGGCGTATTATTAGTTGCTAAAATTGCTGAATTATTCGATCTTCATCAATTAGATACACAAATTATTGCGGCTTCTGTTAGACATCCAGATCACGTAACTCGTGTAGCGATGGCAGGTGCTCACATTGCAACAATCCCTTATAAAGTAATCGAGCAACTTGCTATGCACCCATTAACAGATCAAGGTATTGAGAAGTTTGCTGCGGATTGGGCGAAAGCTCCTAAATTATAATGCATAAAAGTGAAGGGGCTTTCCGAAAATTGCTTTTCATGAGAGGACAAATCCTAAGTAACTTCATCGTTTAAACTGGATCCTGAGTTTGTAGTCTTACTACGTGAAAACAGCAGAGAAGAAAGTGTCATTCACTTTTGAAGAAGGAAAATATGCTCGTATGAAGCATGTATAAAATAACACTATAATTATGAAAGAGAAATCCCCTTATCAGAGAGAGTAGTTAACATGTATCTCTGATAAGGGAGATTCTTTTTGTATAAATTATTATTTTGTGAATATGATTTGTATATCGATATATAAATTCTTACTCATGAAAGAACGATATAGGTTCTCTTAATTGTATAGTAATTTTGAAAGGGTTTACATAAAGGGGTGGAACTGAGTATGAATATGTACCTTTTAATGATTACATTATTATCAATCGTAATTGTTATTTTAGGGGTGTCGTGGTGGAGATGGCATGCGTTTATTAGTTTAACGGTTGCAAGTTTGTTTTTAGCAATTATGTCTGGAATGCCAATGGATAAAATAGTGAGTGCTTATGAAACAGGAGTGGGAAGTGTTCTAGGGCATTTAGTAGGTATTTTAGTATTAGGTACAATTTTAGGGAAAATGATGGCAGAGTCAGGTGCTGGAATGCAAGTGGCAGAGTTCTTTATTAAATCCTTTGGGATAAAAAACTTACCATGGGCTATGTTAATTGCAGGTTTTATTATTGGAATCCCGGTGTTTTTTGAAGTAGGTATTTTAATATTACTGCCGTTAGTAATTTCAATTCATAAAACAACGAAACAAAATATTTTATTAATAGCATTACCAGCAATTGCTGGGCTATCTGTCGTGCACGGTCTTGTTCCTCCGCATCCAGGGGCCATAGTTGCAATTGGTATTTATAAAGCGAATCTTGGGAAGGTACTAATGTATTCACTCATTATTACATTTTTTGCAGCGATTATTGCAGGTCCTATATTTGCGAAATGGATTCACAAACGTGTAATTCCTGAAAATGAGCCAGAATTGATTCGTGTAAATACAAAATCAACGAAATTACCAGGAATAGGAGTTTCATTTTTAGTTATATTGTTACCTGTTATGTTAATGGTTTTAGCTGCAGCAGCTCCTTATGTGCCTCTTTCTAATACTTTGATGAAGATTATCACATTAATCGGTAGTCCTATCATTGCACTATTGATTGCATGTTTTGCGGCGTTCTATTTTCTTGGATTTCGTCAAGGTATCGATAAAAAAGCTATTAAGAAGATAACAGAAGATAGCTTATTACCAATCGGTTCAATTGTTGCGATTATTGGTGCTGGCGGGGGTTTTAAGCAAATTCTTATCGATAGTGGGGTAGGGAATGCTATTGCTCAAATGTCTGAACATTTAGCTCTATCTCCAATTGTATTAGCATTTATAGTAGCTGGTTTAATTCGAATTGCGACAGGGTCAGCGACAGTCGCCTTAACAACAGCAGCGGGTATCGTTTCGCCAATCGTTGAAAATACAACAGGTGTGAACTTAGAATTACTCGTTATTGCAACAGGTGCAGGAGCATTAATGTTTTCACACGTAAACGATGCTGGTTTTTGGATGGTAAAAGAATACCTAGGTTTAACAGTGAAAGAAACATTTAAAACATGGACAGTATTAGAAACGTTACTTTCATTTATCGCTTTTGGAGGCGTTTTACTAATCGATATGTTTGTTTAAGATAAAGATGTTTCTATTTAGATAATTGTGGCATACAACGTTATCAATAGATAAAAGGAATGTATTTTTATGGTGGGATACTGTAACAATTTTTTGTTAGGAGGAAGAAATGGTGAGCTCAAAATATATGATTGGTGTAGACATTGGGACAACTAGTACAAAATCAGTTCTATTTTCTACTGATGGATCTGTTATTGCTAGTCATGGAATTGAATATCCTTTATATTCTCCTACGCCTGAAACAGCAGAACAAGACCCAGAAGAAATTTTTCGTGCAGTAATACATACGATTAAAGAAACTGTACGATCAAGTAGTGTACAGCCAAGTGATATTCTTTGTGTCTCTTTTAGTTCGGCAATGCATAGTATCATTGCTGTAGATGAAAAGGGAAAGCCGTTAACGAGATGTATCACTTGGGCAGATAATAGAAGTGCAAGCTGGGCGGAGAAAATAAAGAATGATATGAATGGTCACGAAATTTACCTTCGTACTGGGACACCAATTCATCCGATGTCACCACTTTCGAAATTAGTTTGGCTACAGAATGAGAAGGCAGAGTTATTCGCAAAAAGTTATAAATTCATTTCTATTAAAGAATATGTTTTTTACAAGTTATATAAAGAGTATGTAATTGATTATTCTATAGCATCAGCAACAGGGATGTTTAATTTAAAATCTTTAAAATGGGATGAAGAGGCTTTATATGTTGCGGGAATTACAGATGAAAAGCTTTCAAAGCTTGTTCCAACAACGCACAGTTTAACAGGATTAGATGAAGAGCTGGCCAAAGAGATGAATGTACCTGTTTCTACGCCTTTTGTAGTAGGAGCGAGTGATGGAGTACTATCTAATTTAGGGGTAAATGCAATAGATCCTGGCGTTGTGGCTGTTACAATTGGTACAAGCGGTGCGATTCGTGCTGTAACAAATCGTCCTGTAACAGATCCAAAAGGGAGAATCTTTTGTTATGCGTTAACTGAAGACCATTGGGTAATCGGTGGTCCAGTTAATAACGGTGGTATGATTTTCAGATGGGCTCGTGACCAATTGGGTACTTCAGAGATTGAACTTGCGAAGCGTTTAGGAAAAGATCCATATGAAGTACTTACTGAAATAGCAGCAAAAGTGAATCCTGGATCTGACGGTTTATTATTTCACCCGTATTTAGCAGGGGAAAGAGCTCCTTTATGGAATGCAAATGCACGAGGATCTTTCTTTGGACTCGGATTGCATCATAAGAAAGAACATCTGATCCGTGCTGTTTTAGAAGGAGTAATTTATAACTTATATACAGTTCTTCTCGCTTTAAAAGAGCTAATTGGTGAACCGAAAAAAATTCAAGCGACAGGTGGTTTTGCAAGATCGGAACTTTGGAGACAGATGATGGCAGATATTTTCCATCAAGACGTATATGTTCCGGAAAGTTTTGAAAGTTCTTGCTTAGGAGCTGCAATCCTCGGTTTATATAGTTTAGGTGAAATAGATACATTATCCGTAGTTTCTGAAATGGTAGGTGCAGATTTTCATCATGAGCCAAACATGGAAAGTGTGGAAAAATATAAAGATTTAACGCCAATCTATATTCGTCTGTCCCGTCAATTGGAAGAAGAATATGAAAGTATAGCAACGTACCAAAAAAAGTGGGTTTAAAAGCTATTTACCAAGAAAATATGGTAACGTATAAAGAGGTACTCCGATTTTTTAGGATACTCTTTCAACATAAAATATGTTAAGAAGTATGATGAATGAAAAATATAGGGAGAGAGGGTTATGAAAATGAAGGATAACAAAGAGTTTATCGGATATGTTGGAACTTACACGAAAGAAAATAGCGAAGGAATATATAAGTTTACTTTAGACACAGAAGCAAAAAAAATTAGTAATGTAACACTTGCCGCTAAGCTGGATAACCCTACATATGTAACGATTAACCGAAATAATGAATATCTCTATTCCGTTGTTAAGGAAGGCGAATCTGGCGGTGTAGCTGCTTATTCCATTGATAGTCATACTGGAGAACTAAAAGCGAAAAATAGACAAGTAGTAGAAGGGGCTTCTCCTTGTCATATTAGTGTTGATAGTGGAAATCATACAGTAGTTACAGCAAATTACCATAAAGGAACGATTGAGTCTTTTAAAGTAAATGAAGAAAATGGAACTGTAAATCCTGCTGCATCTATTATGGCACATGAAGGTTCAGGTCCGAATAAAGAAAGACAAGAAAAACCACATGCACATTACGCGGGATATACTCCTGATGAAAAATATGTGATAGGTGTTGATTTAGGGATAGATAAATTAATTACGTATGAAATAAAAGATAGTACATTAATAGAAGTGAATAGCCTGTCTGTGAATCCGGGAAGTGGACCAAGACACATTGCTTTTCATCCAAATGGAAAATACGCTTATGTAATGACGGAGCTTAGTTCAGAGGTTATTGCGCTAACATATAACTCGGAAGAAGGATCCTTTACAGAATTACAGTATATTTCTACTCTTCCAGAACAATTTGATGAAAATAGTCAAGGCAGTGCTATCCATATTTCTTCTGACGGCCGTTTTGTATATGCAGGAAATCGTGGTCATAATAGTATCGCTGTTTATAGCGTAGATCAAAATTCAGGTCAGCTTACATTTGTTGAACATACATCTACAGAAGGAAATTGGCCGAGGGACTTTGTATTAGACCCTACTGAAAAGTTTCTTGTTGCTACAAATGAAAAGTCACATAATCTTGTGTTATTTTCAAGAGATGAATCTACAGGTAAGTTAACACTTTTACAATCTGATGTTGTTGTGCCAGAGCCTGTTTGTGTGAAGTTTTTAAATATATAATTTCAGATGCCTAAACAAAAGCAAAGCGATATCGCTTTGCTTTTTATTATTTCTTTTTCGGTCTACGTACTAATTCGCCGCCGCAGTTTGGACAAACGTTATGTCTTTCTTCTGTACATGGTGCGCAAAATGTACATTCATATACACAAATGTATGCTTCAGAATCTTGTTCGAGCGATTGATCGCAAATTTGACAGTTTGTTTTCATTTCTAGTGCCATAATAAGTCTCCTTTTTAGTTAGAAAATTTATAATTTAATTATAATTCATTAAATAGAAATAGTCCTTTTCAATTGAAAGGAAATCGAATGATAAAGTTATGAATTGAAACGAAAGATGCTGGTTTATTTTAAAATTGATTATTTATTACAGTTGGAATATTATGAAATAGTCAAAAGACAACAGGGGGTATAGATTTTGACTAATCATAACGATCATTTAAAAGCAAACTGCGAAAAATGCTTCGGTCTATGTTGCGTTGCATTACCGTTCGCAGCATCGGTAGATTTTGCAGTGAATAAAGATGGTGGTAAACCATGTTCCAACTTACAATCAGATTTTAAATGTAGTATACATAAAAATCTTAGAGGAAAAGGGTATAAAGGTTGTACAGTATTTGAGTGTTTCGGTGCTGGACAGAAGATTTCTCAGGGTACGTTTAAAGGGATTGATTGGCGGAAAGATGCAAAGCATGCAAGAAAAATGTACGATGCTTTTCCGGTTATGCATCAACTTCATGAAATGCTTTGGTATTTGAATGAGGCGATTCTTTTAAAGGCAACACAGCCAATTCATAAAGAGCTGGAGAACGCAATTGAGGAGACAGAGCGACTTTCGAATTTAAATCCAGATGAGTTAATGAAAATAAATGTTCCAATGCATAGGGCAGAGGTGAACATTCTCCTTTTAGAAACGAGCGAACTAGTATGGAAGGAAATGAATACTGCGCGTAAGAAACGAATCATTCACCGCGGAGCAGACCTTATGGGAGCGAATCTGAAAAAGAAAAATTTACAAGGTGCAAATTTAAGAGGAGCTTATTTAATTGCGGCTAACTTAAATGGTGCAGATTTAAGAGGAGCAGATCTCATCGGAGCAGATTTGCGAGATGCAGATATTCGCGGGGCTGATTTTACTAATAGTATTTTTCTGACGCAAGTTCAAGTTAATGCTGCGAGAGGGGATAAGCATACGAAATTACCGAAATTATTGTCCCGTCCATCGCATTGGAGTGCGTAAAGAGTGAGGAGTGTTTAGTGTGGATATATTTCAGTATTTAGAAGAGATGCAAGAGGATGTCTTTTCGTTAGCAGTAGAGCAAATAGAAGCGAAGTATTATGATATTTGTTGCATGTTGGCGTCTACAGAATGTGCAGAGCGAATTAAAGTAATTGATTTAGAATCATATAAGGAAAGTATTCGAGTAGGTTTGGATGCAACTGTAGAAAGGGCTACTAATGAAGAAGCAAAAGCGATTTATTTTGAGTATGACCTTGATAACGAATGGGATAGTCAGTTCTATATTTGTGAGGAGTATTTTCCAATGGAAGAAGAGGATGACGATTGGGCATCTGAATGGACATATAATATTGAGGGGCCGGGGTCTGTAGAATTAGCAGATATGTATACTGAAAATGGCTTTGACACAAGTGAAAAAGCAGTCGGTATAACTTTATATTTAATTGCTAAAACGCTGTGTAGTTTTATAAGTGTACGTAGTGAAGTGCAAAGTAATATACCGATTTGTATTGGTTTTCACGACCAAGATCCAATTATGCGAACAGGCAGAGACTAAGAATCTCTGCCTGCTTTTTATTTCTTTTCAAAAGTAGTAATGAAAACGCTACATATAATGAGAATACCACCAATGAAAAAGTTACTATTTAATGTCTCATTTAATAAGAGCCAGCCAAGTAATGATCCAACGATAGGTTGGAAGAAGAAAAATAAGGAACCGATGCTTGCATCCATTAATTCTAATCCTTTATTCCAAAGGAAAAAGGCACCTGCTGTTGAGACGATTCCTAAGTATAATACGCCTAATATGACGTACGTATTTACTGTTCCGATAGAGGCCGCTTGTAGTTCCCATATCATAAAAGGTGTAATAAAAAAGAGTGAAAAGAAAATTGCGTACGTTGTAATAACTAAAGATGAAAATCGAGCTGAAGCGGTTTTTACATAAATAGATAGTAAAGCCCACGTAATAGCGGCTCCAACTAAAATGATTGTTCCGATAAAATAAGAGCCGATTTCAATGTCCCATCCGATTACGATAATGACACCGATTGTCGCTATTATAGTAGATAAAAGTCTACGAGCAGTTAGTTTCTCTTTCAAAATGAGCGCTGCAAATATAACCATAAATGCAGGTGTAGCTGATGTAACTAACGAGCCTGTATGAGCGTCGGATAATTTTGTTCCGATAAATTGGCATGTGATCGAAATGAAATAGCCGATAAATCCAATCCAAGCGAAGAGGAGCCAATCTTTTTTGCGAATGGTTACTTTTTTCTTTTGCTTTTTCTCAGCTAGTTTTAAAATGCCATACAAAACAACAAAAGCGATAATAAAGCGTAGCCAAACGAGTGTTAGTGGTGGGATAAAATCGAGTACGTATTTGCTAACAACATACATACCGCCCCATATACTTGCTGCTAGTGATAAATATATAGCTCCTAAAATTGTTTGTTTCATGTAAAGTACCTCCGTCTATTTTTAGGGTATTATGAGTTCCCTAAGACGAGGCGTAGTGTATGTGTTATATGATTGCCCGTCTTAGTTTATAGACGGCCTACAGGTTGATCGTTTTCGAATGAAGTGTTGTAGTACATGCGTGCATTCCTCCTCTTTAAGTTATAATGATATTATAACTTAATTTTCTGATTATTGGAGGTTGTTATGAAATATATCGTTATAAAATCACATGTTAGCAATTATCCTAATCCAATTCGCTTAGAAGAGGGGGATGTAGTGAAAATGATAGAGAGTTACGCTGGTCCGGAAAACTGGGAAAACTGGATGTTTTGTCACGAAGAGAAGTATAACCGGAAAGGATGGGTTCCGGAGCAAATTATAAGAAAAGATATGAATGGAACAGGAATTATTATAAAACAATATACTGCGAAAGAATTAAATGTGAGTATTGGAGAAAGATTGATCGGATTAGAAGAATTGAATGGATGGGTTTGGTGCGAAGGAAGAGATGGTGAGAAGGGCTGGATACCAAAGGAAAACTTACAAAAATATTAATAATAATATTTGATCAATAATTAGGAAACATATTTTTGCTTATGAGTATATTGGTTGTAGGATAAAAAGTAGATTAATAGAGAAAGAGGAGGAGATTATTATAACTACAACCGTTATTTCACATTTTTACAATGAAGAGTATTTATTGCCATGGTGGCTTATGCATCATACGAAACTTTTTGATCATGGTATTTTAATTAATAAAGGTTCAACAGATCGTTCCGTTGAGATTTGTAAAAAATTCGCACCGCATTGGGAGGTGCGAGATTCTGTAAATCCAGAGTTTGATGCATATGCGACAGATCATGAAGTGATGAGGATAGAACAAGAAGTACAAGGATGGAAAATGATTTTAAATACGACTGAGTTTCTTTGCGTGCAAGATAAAAATCAGTTTTGGAAATCGCTAAATGAATTGGGGGGGAGGATGTATTGGCTGGACGGGCTTATTATGGTTGATGATCCTAACTACAACTATCCGGACCTTAACTTTGGAATACCTTTAATGAAACAGCGATTTCATGGTTATTTACCAGAAGATTGGCCGTTATGGAGAAGAGGTAGATTTATTCATAATCATGAGCATGGAAGTTATACGGTTGGAAGACATTTATCTGCGCATGAATCGATGATTTATCCACCTCTTGCCTGTATATTATGGTTTGGGTTTAGTCCGTGGAACGATGCGATGAGAAAGAGAAAGTTACAAATTGGTCCGACTCTTTCTGAAGCTAGTAAGCATGGGGGAATGGGGACGCACCATATTATTACGTCGGAAAGATTAGGAGAATGGTATAAGGAATTAGCGAGAGGAACGAAGGATTTACGTTTTAATGATGCATATCGTTATGTTTTTGTATAAATGATTTCCACCATAAAATTGTTTCTTCAATTCCTGTATTTAGATCGTATGTTGGTTTCCAGTTTACTTCAGTTTTTAAACGTTCTACATTAACCCCGACAAATAAAGGTTCATCTTTAGAGAAAGGGATTGCACCTAGTTTAATTAAATGTTCTTTTCCTATCTTTTTAGCAATGATAGAAGCTAACTTTTTAATTTGTACAGATTGACCAGAAGCGATATTGATGGTGCCTGTAACGCTGTGTTCTAATATTGTTACGAGAGCGTCAGCGACGTCACTCACATGGAGGAAATCTCTCGATTGTTTTCCATGTGTACATAGTGCTTCCTCGTTTTTTAATAAGGAAGTGATAATGTTAGAAACGAGCCGATTACCTTGTTCGTGAGGTCCATACATATGAAAAATGCGGCCCCAACACATGCTGAGGCCTGTTTGTTGTGCATACGTTTCTAGCCAGGAGTGCAGTGCATTTTTACATAAAGAATACGGGGTTTTATAGGAAAGGAGCGGTGAATCTTCAAATAATACGCCGTTAAACCATTCGTACTCTGCGCCAGTACCTGCAACGACAACACGCTTTCCACCGCATGTTGTGAAGTGTTGAATCAATGAAATACTAGACTTTAGCCAATAGTAATTATTAATAGATACATAGCATGCTGGTGGCACCGCTTCCCAAGCAAGGTGAATGAGATGGCTAGGCTGAACATCCGAAATGAATTGTTTTACTTCGTCATCGCGAAGCAAGTTTACTTTATGCCAATGGCAAGGGAGGTGAGAGGGGTTATTTTTATTATAAGTGGCGTGCACTTCATATCCCTTTTGTATAAGTGAATGTACAACATATTTACCTATCCAGCCACTACCACCTGTTACAACAACTTTCTTCATGGCTCGATCACCTCAATTTCTGGAACCGTCACTAAAAATTTACCGCCCCATTCACGAATGAAAGAGCATTCTTTCATAATTTCGTCTTTCAAATTCCAAGGAAGTATAAGAATGTAATCCGGTTTTGTACGTTTAATTTCTGCTGGAGATTTTATTGGAATACGAGTTCCTGGTAAAAGGAGATTTTGTTTGTGAGGATTTTTATCTACTGTATAAGCTAGAAATTCTTTACCTATCCCGCAATAATTCAAAAGGGTGTTTCCTTTAGCTGGAGCACCGTAACCGATAATTTGTTTGTTTAAAGCTTTCGCTTCAATAAAAAACTTTAAAATATTTATTTTCAATTGTTCGATGCGTTTAGAAAAAAGGAGATAGCAATCTAAAGTATCTAACCCGTGGTCGACTTCTTTTTGAATTAATTTTGTAACATTGGAATGGATAGTTGATTGGGCACTTAGATGGTTTACAAAAATCCGTAAGGAACCACCATGCGTTGAAAGTTCTTCTACATCAACAATTTGTAAATGATGATAACTTAAAACTTTTTGAAGGCTTATAAGTGAGAAGTAGGAAAAGTGCTCATGGTAGATAGTATCGAACTGTTTAAAGGATATGAGGTTTAATAAGTGTGGGAATTCAATTGTTATCGTGCCATCTTGTTTTAATAACGTTTTTAAACCGGCAACAAAATCATGCAAGTTTGGAACATGTGCTAATACGTTATTTGCGACGATTAAATCAGCTTGTGGCAATTTTTTTGCTAAGTCATTACTGAAAAAATTCACATGAGTAGGAATTCCTTTTTTGATAGCAATTTCTGCTACGTTTTTCGCGGGTTCAATTCCCAATGTCTCGATATTTTCTTTTTTAAAGTATTGTAATAAGTACCCATCGTTACTTGCGATTTCAATCACTTTTGAATGTTTCGTTAAGTTGAAACGCTTAATCGCCATTTCTACATATTGTTTAGCGTGTAGTAGCCAACTTGAGGAGTAAGAGCTGAAGTATAAATAGTTATGGAAAATATTTTGTGGGGATTCAAATTCATCTAGCTGTACGAGTAAACAAGAGTTACAAACAAATGTGTGCAGCGGATAAAAAGGTTCCATTTTATATGAGCTTTCAGGAGCTACAAATGAATTAGCAAGAGGGGAAACGCCCAAATCTAAAAAAGTGTTGGTTAGTAATGAGTGGCAAAAACGGCATTTTTTCTGTTCCATTTTATAGCCTCCTTATAAATTTTTGAATGCATCGATTTGTTGTCGTGTGAAAGATTCTATATTTTCACCAGATGCATATTTTTTGTACCAATCAACAGTCCAAGCGATAGCATCATCTGTTGATAACTTAGGAGTCCAGCCGAGTTTGTTTACTGCTTTTGTACTATCGAGTGTTAAAACAGGTGATTCATAAGGAGTATTTGTAGAGGAGGAAATGATTGTTAGTGGGTTATTCCATAATTTTATTACAGATTCAATGACATCATGAACGGTTCTGTTAGGTTCATTCATTGGGCCGAAATTCCACGCTTCTGCATATTTAGCATCATTCCAAAGTTTCTCAGCTAAAAGGATATAGCCATGTAGAGGATCTAAAACATGTTGCCACGGACGGACGGCATATTTGTTTCGAATACACAAAGTATGATTGTGCAAATATGCCCGAATGATATCAGGGAATAATCGGTCTTCTGCCCAATCACCACCGCCGATGACGTTACCAGCTCTGACTGAGGCGAGTTTCTGGGTATTAGTGCGGAAGAATGATTTTTGATAGGATGTTGCCGCTATTTCAGCGCAAGCTTTACTAGCGCTATAAGGATCGAAACCTCCTAGTCGGTCATTTTCCACGAACGCTCGGTCGCCACTACCGTCATTCTCATAACATTTATCGCTTGTCACATTAATAATGGCACGTACGCTTTCGACGGACTTTGCTGCTTCTAGCACGTGGACAGTACCTAAAACATTCGTTTTGAATGTATCGATAGGATTTTTGTATGAAGCGGTTACGATTGGCTGAGCTGCTAAATGAAATATTATGTCAGGTTTATGCTGCTTCATGGCATGAAATAAAGAATGGTAATCTGTAATATCGCCTTTCATTGTCGTGCACTCTTTTGCTACGTTACCTTGTTCAAAAATGTTAGGAATGGATGGGGGATGAGAAGAAAAGCCTACTACTTCTGCACCTAAAGAACTTAAGAAAAGGGTGAGCCAGGAGCCTTTAAATCCAGTATGTCCTGTAATAAATACTTTTTTCTTATTCCAAAAAGATGATGAAGCCATATTACCAAACCTTCCACGGAGCGTTATTACTTTCCCATAGCTCGACTAATTTATTTTTATCGCGCAATGTATCCATCGGATGCCAAAAACCAGAATGTTGATATGCGGCCAATTCATTTTTGTTTACTAACTGAACTAAAGTGTCTGTTTCAAAAACAGACTTATCTCCACTAATGTAATTGAAAACTTCAGGATTTAAAACGAAAAATCCAACGTTAACCCATCCGCCATCACCTAATGGTTTTTCTTGAAAAGATGTTACAGACTGTTTATCTAATATGAGAGAACCAAATCTACCAGGAGGTTGTACGGCAGTAACAGTAGCCATTTTTCCATGTTTTTTATGGAATGTAATAAGTTCTTTTATATTTACATTACTTAATCCATCACCATAAGTGAGGCAGAAAGGTTCGTCTCCGACATAATTTTGAATCTTTTTCACTCGGCCACCCGTTTCGGTATTTACACCAGTATCGATTAGTGTAACTTTCCATGGTTCTACACGATGAGAATGGCTAGTAATTGTATTATCGTTTAACTGTATTGTGAAATCAGACATGTGTAAGTTGTAATTTAGAAAGAACTCTTTAATTGCATATCCTTTATAGCCTAAGCAAATAATAAACTCAGTAATCCCGTAATGACTATACAAACTCATAATGTGCCATAGAATGGGCTTTGTTCCAATTTCAATCATAGGTTTCGGTTTTAAATGTGTTTCTTCCCCAATTCTTGTACCGTACCCACCAGCAAGAATAACAGCTTTCATTTTTTCCTCCTAAAATAAAAATTTATTATTTATACAGTATTCATGTTTTATGCAAATGAGATTGTTTTTGATTAAGTGAATGAAAATGTTTGAGGTGATGACGATGCAGAAAATATTACGGTTTGAATTTTGGAAATAATTCTTGATATTCAGGGTTATGACGGAGGTCTTGTGTTAGGTTACTAAGCTCTAAAAAACGTATGTCCAGTACTTCAGGAGATTGACCGTAATGTGTTTGAAGTCCCATTTGAACACCCCTTTTTGAAAGGGTAGGTGTAATTTGTAATTTTCTTGCCTTTGATTGTTCATTCCAAGGGCTAAAATAAAATTTTAAAATAAATGAAGGATAGTCATAAATTATATATCCGTGCCGCGAATGATGTCTACCAGGTAAATATGCACCGTCTAGATGATTGTGAATAAATCTCCAAGCACATCCGAGATTTGGGTTATAAGGGAAGACACCGTGGTATCGCTGTTCTACTAAGGGGATAGAATATCTAGGCTTTGAATAATTATAATTATGATTATCTATCATTAAAATCATTCTAATCGCATACATGTTTTGGCCTAGTGTATGAAGAGATGAAAAAAATTCTTCAGTATTATTACAACAAAAGAATTCAGTAGTATTTAAAACGATTTTCCAACCTGAAACTTCTCTTTCAATTTCCATCACTTCAATATCAGTATTAGTTGGATCAAACTCAAGAAATCTTGAATTTCGTACTTCCCAGTGGGGTGCTAATAGTTTACAAATCTCTACGGAACGATCTGTAGACCCTCTATTAATTAAAATGCCGTGATCGAATATTTTCGTGTGATGCATAAGCCACCATGGAAGTAGGTATTCTTCATTATAAAAATGAGAAATGATTGTCTTTTTCATATTAATTCCCTCCTATACAAGCAATCATTATTAGTAGGATATGCTTTTAAATAAGAAAGGTTAAAAGTGGCAGACAATGTAGTGATTAGGTAGTAGTTTAGTAATTTTATTGTATAAGTGTAGATTACTCGTATTGAATCATCATAGGAGGAGATTGGAATTTTGTATAAATTGTGAATAATAAACCGTCACGTTTGACTGTACAGTTTATGTGTTGTATGATGTAAGTAATATAAACAAGGGGGGAAGATCGTTGGGAAGGTGTATCGAATCGGACAGTTGGCTCTCATGGCTCACGTGTCGAAACGAACGATTGATTATTATACGAATCTAGGTATCTTAAAAGCGGAGCGATCTCAATCTAATTATCGCTATTACGACGAAACAGCATTTGAGACATTACAATTTATTGAGAAGTGCAAAGAAATGCATATGCCGCTTTGTGAGATTAAAGAGAAAATCGAGGAGAAGAAGAAGCTGCTCGGTATCAATGAACACGTTTCGAAACAAGTGAATGAAGTGACAGACCATATTCATCAATTAGAAGTGGAGCTTACTGAGTTAAAGCCGCTTTTAGATGGATTGACTGATTCACAACGTGAAAAAATATCGAAATCTTTATCTGGTCAAACGACAGCTTTAATACAGACACTTGCTCTATTATTATAGAATAAGTGAAATCCGACCTCTTTAATTTTTGTATCGGGCTATGTTTTCTAACAAACAAATAAGAAAACATTATAGTATACAGGAGGTGGACACCTTAGTTTTTTAACTAAGGGGATTCATTGGAAATATTTAATTTAGTCATGGTTGCGATTTTAATCGCATTTACTGGATTTTTCGTAGCAGCAGAGTTTGCGATTGTAAAGATACGTTCAAGCCGTATCGATCAGCTTGTTGCGGAAGGAAAACGCGGTGCTTTAGCAGCGAAAAAGGTAACAACAAATTTAGATGAATATTTATCTGCTTGTCAATTAGGTATTACAGTTACAGCTATGGGATTAGGTTGGTTAGGTGAACCGACAATTGAAAAGTTATTACACCCGTTATTTGAGAAATGGAACTTAAATCCTTCTATTTCATCAGTATTAACATTTGGTCTTGCTTTTATGATTATGACGTATTTACACGTTGTAGTAGGGGAATTAGCTCCGAAAACGATGGCAATTCAAAAGGCTGAAAGGGTAACGTTATTATTGGCAGGTCCATTAATGATGTTCTATAAAGTAATGTATCCATTTATTTGGGTATTGAACGGTTCAGCTCGTGTGATAACTGGTTTATTCGGTTTAAAGCCAGCTTCAGAACATGAAGTAGCTCATACAGAAGAAGAATTACGTCTTATCCTTTCAGATAGCTATGAAAGTGGCGAAATTAATCAAGCTGAATACAAGTATGTAAATAACATTTTTGAATTTGATAATCGTATTGCAAAAGAGATTATGGTACCGCGAACAGAAATCGTTGGTTTCTACCTGGAAGATTCAGTAGAAGAACACATGAAAGTGATCCAAAATGAGCGATACACCCGTTATCCGATTTTTGGAGAAGATAAAGATGATATTATCGGTATGGTCAACGTAAAAGATTTCTTTATTCGATATATGACCGAGGATCAAAAAGATTTATCATCTATTCGCTCGTATATGCGTCCGATTATTGAAGTGATGGAAACGACTCCAATTCACGATTTATTACTTCAAATGCAGAAGAAGCGAATTCCGATGGCTGTTTTATATGATGAGTACGGAGGAACAGCCGGAATTGTAACGCTTGAAGATATCTTGGAGGAAATCGTCGGCGAAATTCGTGACGAATATGATGAAGATGAAGCACCGCCAATTCAACATGTGAACGAGCAACATATCATTGTTGATGGAAAAGTGCTTATCTCAGAAGTGAAAGATTTATTTGGATTACACATCGAAGAAGATGATGTGGATACAATCGGTGGATGGATTATGATGCAAAATCATGAAATCGAAGAAGGACAACACGTTGAGGCGGAAGGTTATGAATTTAAAGTGTTAGAAAAAGACGCTTACCAAATTAAACGTGTTGAAATTCGTAAGATGGAACAAGAACAAGAAGAAGAGAAAGCAGCAACTGTGTAAGTTGCTGCTTTTCTTCTAAAGTACAAAAAATGAGAACTTAGGAGCGGATATTTTGATTCAAGAAGCCTTACGTGTATATCGATTACAATTGTATGTGATCTTTAGTGGTTTACTACTTATGTGGACGATTACTCCGTTTGGAAAACAAGTGACAGGGTTCGGTATTGGATTAGCAGTAAGCGCCTATTGTCTTTGGTTATTAGCTCGCAGAGTGGAGAAACTCGGAAAAAGTATCGTAATGAAGGAAAAGGCTCCTGGATTAGGAGTTTTAAACCGATTTGCAGCTGCTATTTTAGGAGCTATCATCATGTATGAAATTGAGCATGAAATGGAAATGTGGGCATTCGGTACAGGTATTTTAGGTGGTCACTTTTTAATGATTGCAAATTTAGCGTATGCAAATATGCAGTTAGTGAAAGAAGAAGAGAAGCAAAGAGAACATGCTTCGAAAAACATAGAGCTATGATGAAAGGGACCTAATCAGGTTCCTTTTTTAGTTTAGCGATATGATACAAGTAATCAAATTAATGACAAATATAATACGCTTCTTTTTTGTGTTTTTCAATAGTATGAAAAATAATAAAAAAATTTTAAAAAACCCATCGATTTCTAAAGGTTATGTATGTTATTATGACAAAAGACTTTTTGAAAGAGGTGGATACCAATGTTACAAGCGCTACTTATTTTTGTGCTTCAAATTATTTACGTTCCAATATTAACAATCCGTACGATTTTGCTTGTAAAGAATCAAACAAGATCCGCTGCTGGTGTTGGATTGTTAGAAGGAGCTATTTACATTGTCAGTTTAGGTATTGTGTTTCAAGATTTATCAAATTGGATGAACATCGTTGCCTATGTCATTGGCTTTAGTGCGGGACTGTTATTAGGCGGTTATATAGAGAATAAATTAGCAATTGGTTATATTACGTATCAAGTTAGTTTACTAGACCGTTGTAATGAATTAGTAGATGAATTACGTCACTCTGGATTTGGCGTTACAGTATTTGAGGGCGAAGGTATTAATTCTATACGTTATCGCTTAGATATCGTCGCAAAGCGTTCTAGGGAGAAAGAGCTTTTAGAAATCATTAATGAAATCGCACCGAAAGCGTTTATGTCTTCGTATGAAATTCGCTCGTTTAAGGGTGGATATTTAACGAAGGCGATGAAGAAAAGAGCGTTAATGAAAAAGAAAGATGAACATGCATCGTAAAAAAGAGGAGTAGTGCTGCATTAAAAGCGCAGTATAAGTCCAAATGTAAAAGGGAGGAATCTATTTTGATGTAGATTCCTCTCTTTTTTATTGTTAATTGAAAAACTAAATCGTATAATTATTTTTTCTACTCATCCTCAAATTAATGATTAGCCATATAACTTGAAAAAATACCGGTATGATAAACGCGATTAATATAACGATAAGTGATATGGATTTAATTTCAGGTGTTTGAATAACACCAGCACCATCAACCTCTCGTAACCAAATAATAGCGGCCCATATTCCAAAAATGATAATCCAAAATAGGTTACCAATCCACCAAGAAATCCATCGTTTTTTCATGTCAGCACCCCTTACATTTATCTACTGTTAAAAGTATATTTTCGTTCGTTACATTTATAATGAAACAACTTTAAAATTAGTTTTTAACTGTATATCTAACTTGTTTGAAGGTTACTATTTCTCCATCATCATTATCATCTTTCGTTTGCAAAAGTTGAACTTTTGGTTTGTAGTCTGTCCGATGAGCGTGTTCGATATCTTTAATGTTAAGCTTGTAGGATTCACCATTCTTTAGCTTTTGTTCTAACACTTTTTTATTAGCAACATAAATAAAAGTTACTTTATTTTCATCAATTCCCTCGGTCTTAATTTCTAACTCATTATCTTTTGCTGTGATCGTTGGTGTTAATAATTCCATACTGCCTTTCCCGCTTTCTAAAGAATTCTCTGCTATAGTTGAACATCCTGATAGTATGATTCCGGTGAATAGAAGAACAAGTAATTTCCTTTTCATAACATCCCCTCCGATTCTATGTGATTTTTGATTTTGGCATTGTTAGACTGCTAGTGTGGAGCGTAAATGTTTAGCTAGTACTCTTTTTATTGTACCATAATATGTAAATTAAAAAAGGCTGTATATCCAATGTAAGAGAGACTGAAAAATTTACTTATTGTTGTAAATTCGTGTGTTTTAGCTTCTATTTCAATCGAAATGTAGACGAGAAAAAGAAATTTTTTTATAGAAATTATAATTTTTACATTTTACTATAATGATAGGGAATAGATGAATTCATTTACTTCGGAGGTAGTTATTTGAACATTAATGAGAAGGCAATTGAAATGTTTGAACAAAATAAATATGAGGAAGCAATGGAACTGTTTCAACAAGCAGTACATGAATCTAGAGACGTACAATCTCGCCTGGATGTATTTTTATGAGGAAGAGAATGATGATAAAGCTCTTGAATTAATAAGAGAAGTTGTTAAGTTGAATCCATCTTCATACTTTCCTTATAACATCTTAGGGGACATTTACATGAAACAAGAAAAATGGACAGAAGCGAAAGAAGCATTACAAAAGTCTATTTCGATTCAACCATCAGATGAAGCATATCATAATGTAGCTGTAGCGCATTATAACCTTGGAGAGCTGGAAAAAGCTTCAGAATTTTTCTTGCGAGTTGCAGGGGATTCGGACTATATCATGTATAGCTATGTAAAATGTTTAATTGATTTAGAACGAACGACAGAAGCAAAAGAGAAGTTAGATACTTTTAACAGGGAGTCTGATAATTTTTTAGGGGAAATTCATGTAGCAGATTTATATGTTGAGTTGAATTGCTATAAAGAAGCAATTGAATGGTTCGAAAAGGGATACAAAAATGCTGGAAAAGTCCTAATTGGATTAGTAGATTTGTTTATGCTCTATATAAAGTGAATCATTTCTCGCGTATAAATGAAGTGATACGGGAATCTATCGAAGCGAAAACAGCAGAAATAAAAGATGTCGAGAATGAAGAAGTAGAAGACAACTGGACAGAGAAAGATAAGAAAGAGTTAATTGAGGAATATACAGAAGCGAATAATGATTATAAAACAATGATAGAGCGTATTAAATCAGGATATGTTCCAGGGTTAGAATTTGAAACGGATTTTATAGGTGGGTGCTATTTGTTTGGTTGTAAAAGGCATAATCATCTTGAATATGAAGAATAAAAAAATCGACTGTCACATATGATGGTCGATTTTTTTTATTATAGGACGCTTGTATTACATAGGTATATATCTATCCTCTTTAGAGGCCACTTTTTTTATATTCAAAATATGTAGTGAAATAAAACCAGTAAGCCCTATTCCGCCAAAAATAAGCCATGGTGTATACACTCCGCTTAAGTTGGATGTAAAAGATGTACCGGTATAATTACCAATGATAAAACCAAATGCGAGTGATAGTTGATAAAATCCAAAGAAAGTGGCTGTATATGATTCATTACTGTAATTTGCAATAGCGATATCAGCGTTTGGTAATACAAGTGTTTCACCGATTGTAAATAAAATTACACAAATAAAGAGCCAATATGGGTGTTGAAATAAAGGAATGAGTAAAAAGGAAATACTCATTAGTAAAACACCGTATTTAATAAAGGAAAGGGTGTTGTATTTGAGAAAGAGTTTTCGGAATAACACCATAAATAGGACGCCTGTTATTGCATTTAACGTAATGACTAATGTAGCAAGTTGATTGCTATTACTAATGTTTTTCATATGAAGTGGAAGGGCGACAGTAAGCTGAGTAAACATAATATAGAAGAAAATCATGATAAAGGAAAACAGAAGGAAAAACTTGTTTTGTAAGATGGCCTGTATTCCTAATGTAATAGACGTGTTTTCAGTAGTGACTTGGAAGTGATTTTTAAGTAAGTAAAAGATAAAAGCAAATAACAGCATAAGAGATCCTGTTAGAGAGAAAGCGTAGAGTGGATCGAGTAAGAGTAAGAACCCTCCTGCAATTGGTCCGATTATTGCACCGCAATTAAAGCTAAGGTTTAAATATGTAAATAAATTTTTTCTCAAATGAGCTGGCTGTGAGCCAAATATAGCGCGAGCGGCAGGTTCGTAAAATGCAGTTCCGAAGCCAATAAGTGCAAAAGAAATAGAAATTGTATAGAAATCAGACCATATTCCTAAAGCGATAAATCCGATTCCTCTCAAAAATAAACCGGCTATCATCATAATGATATAGCCTATTTTGTCAGCAATTAACCCTGAGAATAATGGGATAACTCGTGATGTAATTGTCATAACCGTCAACACTGTTCCTACTTGGACAGCAGAAAAATGAAGAAAGGTTAATAGATAAATAGCTAAAAATGCGTATACTGCAAAATACCCAAAAGACATAAAAAATGAAGAAATAAGCATGAAACGTATCGGTGTTGAGAAACTTTTCATAGAAATCCTCCTAATTATGTAACCAGTAAAATTATTTGATGGTTAACTATTTTATACTATAATTATACATAAAGTCAGAAAAAAGTAAATTTTAAGAAGAAGGTGGATCGAATTGAATCAAAACGCTCCAAATGAACTAGAATATATTCGGGAATTTTTAAATACATGGAGAATACCAAACGATACGAGAGAGCCAATTGATTTGCTGCAAACAAAAGAAGATATAAAGCTCTTTATGAAAGAATATTTTGATGAAGAGTTTCCATTTCATACGATAGAGGAATTAAGAGGTTTTCGAGAAGATATTCGGATGACAATTGAAGGCAAAGGATCATTGCAAAAATGGTTAGAGAAATACCCATTTCATGTACATATAAAGGATGATATGAAAGGTATTACATATGAACCAGTATATGAAGAGAATGTGTATACAAAAGTGTTAAGCATTGTATTAATGTCAATTCAAGAAAATGTGTGGGGACGGTTAAAAGCATGTCCAGATTGTCGCTGGGTATTTTATGATCATTCGCGAAATGGAAGTAAAAGATGGTGCGGTATGTATGCTGGAGAAGAAGGAGGAAGAGCATGCGGTACGATTGCGAAAGTGAAAAACTACCGGGCGAAGAGAAAAGGGCGATCTGGTTATGATATGTAATTAATATTAGAGAAAGAAAAATGGATGGGGGAATGTAGAATATGAAAGGTACGCAAATGTTAGCTTTAAATAAAAAGTGTTGGGATACAGTTGCACCTTATTTCTTTCAAGTGGATTGTTTACCTAAATATGGTCCGTATACGGCGTCTGAAGATGAGATTCGTTTGTTTGATTCAATCAGAAAGAAAAAGGTTCTTGATATTGGCTGTGGAAGTGGGCATTCGTTGCAATATATGGCGGAACAAGGGGCAGAGGAATTATGGGGGCTTGATCTTTCGAGTACACAAATTGAAATAGCGAATAAGACGTTAAAGGAATGGAATCCAAAGTTAGTATGCGGAGCAATGGAAGAAGAAGGAGATATTCCGAAAGGATATTTTGATATTGTATATTCCATTTATGCATTAGGTTGGACTTTGGATTTAAGAAAAACGTTGGAACTGATTTATTCATATGTAAAGCCAGGAGGAAGTTTTATTTTTAGTTGGGAGCACCCGGTATATTCAAACTTACAGTATGGTACGGAAGAAGTTGCTATAAAGTCTTCTTATCATAAGGAAACGCCCATTACGTTTGAAACATTTAAAGGAGAAAATGTACAAGCGACATTATATAAGAGAAAAATAAGTACATACATAAATGAGTTAAATAGAGCGGGATTTAAAATTGAGAGAATAGAAGAGCCTGAACCATCAAGCTCGTTTGATGGAGAACTAGCTGAGCCGTCTACGAAGTATTATTCTTTATATAAAGCTAGAATGGTGCCGACTACTTTTATTATTAAAGCTAGAAAGTAAAGTGTTTTTATAAAAGAAGCCTATGATTTCAAATAGATGAAATGATAGGCTTCTTTATTTTAAAAAAATGAGGTCAAAGGTGTACTTTTCTTATAAAAATGCATTTCATATAAAAGGTGTAATTATTTTGGGGAAGGGGGATTGTTGTGCGTCATCATAGAAAGTGCAAAAAATTTGGAGTGGCACTGCCTCTTCCGTTTATAGGAGCAACGGGTCCGACAGGTAATAGTGGTCCAATCGGTCCAACTGGAGGGCATGAAGGTCCTGTTGGTCCTACAGGGGTGACTGGACCGACGGGAGCAACTGGGCCCCAAGGTCCTCAAGGTATCAGGGGAATACAAGGTCCCCAAGGGACAACAGGAGCACAAGGAATACAAGGGGCTATTGGTGATACAGGAGAGCAAGGTATAACTGGCCCGACTGGTCTCCAAGGTGCTCAAGGATTAATCGGTAACCAAGGTCTAATTGGTGATATTGGAGTACAAGGATTAGAAGGAATACAAGGAGCAACGGGTCCTGCTGGTAGTCAAGGTATACAAGGCACACAAGGAATACAAGGGGAAATAGGCGAGCGAGGACAAACAGGGGCACAAGGAATGCAAGGAGAGAGAGGCATAACTGGAGTCTCGGGTGTAACTGGTCCACAAGGCCCTCAAGGTGTTCAAGGAATACAAGGAGAGCAAGGGGCTATTGGTATACAAGGAGAAGACGGCTTCCAAGGTATACAAGGAATTACTGGAGAGGAAGGCCCGCAAGGAGCTCAAGGAATACAAGGGGAAGTGGGTCCAACTGGTTCTACTGGAATGCAAGGTGCCCAAGGTATAAGTGGAATAAAGGGGATAACAGGTGCAATAGGTTTACAAGGACCACAAGGTGTGCAAGGAATACAAGGTATAACGGGAGCAACAGGTTTTCAAGGGATAAAAGGAATAAGAGGTATAACGGGAGCGACAGGTAGCATTGGTATTCAAGGCTCAGAAGGACCACCGGGCGGTCCGACGGGAACAACTGGTCCAATTGGTCCATCTAGTGGGGTGACTGGACCAGCTGGACCACCCGGTCCACCAGGAGGTCCAACAGGTCCAACGGGTGCGACTGGTTCAACAGGTGTAAGCGGTGGGATAGGACCAATTGGAGCGCAAGGAGTGCAAGGTATAACCGGTCCAACAGGTCCTCAAGGTGTAAGAGGAGCGCAAGGTTCCCAAGGTGTAGTTGGAGCAGTTGGAGTACAAGGGGCACAAGGTCCTCAAGGTAACCAAGGTATAACCGGTCCAACGGGTGCAGAAGGTTCTCGAGGAATACAAGGTCCGCTGGGAGTAATCGGTCCAACAGGTGCAGAAGGCCCTAAAGGTATTCAAGGTATTCAAGGTGTAATCGGTCCAACAGGTGCACAAGGAATGGTGGGAATCCAAGGTGTAGCTGGTCCAGCTGGTGTTACAGGAGCGGAAGGAGCTCAAGGTGCACAAGGAATCCGAGGAGTAACCGGTCCTGCTGGATCACAAGGTATACAAGGAGTTCAAGGGATACAAGGAGAAACAGGAGCAGCTGGAATACAAGGTCCTCAAGGTGTTCAAGGGATACAAGGGACTACCGGATTGACAGGCACACAAGGTGCACAAGGTCCTCAAGGAGTGCAAGGAATAATAGGACCGACTGGAGCTATTGGCTTGCAAGGTTCTCAAGGATTACAAGGAATAACGGGTCCAACAGGAGCGCAAGGAGTGCAAGGAATACAAGGAGTGCAAGGAATTATCGGTCCAACAGGTGCACAAGGAATTAGAGGTCCCCAAGGAAGTGCAGGGGAAGTCGGTATAACAGGCCCACAAGGAGTCCAAGGAGCGCAAGGTAGTCAAGGCCCACAAGGCCCACAAGGAAATGTTGGAATTACAGGTGCAACGGGTGAAACTGGGGCTACTGGAGCAACCGGGGCAACTGGACCACAAGGAGTGCAAGGAGTGCAAGGGATTACGGGAATACAAGGAATAACGGGAACGACAGGCAATACAGGTGCAACGGGTCCGCAAGGAATACAAGGTATACAAGGGATTCAAGGGTTGCAAGGCCCAATTGGAGCAAGTGGGGTGACAGGTGCTAGTGGTAGTATAGGCCCAGTTGGAGCACAAGGTAGTCAGGGCCCAAGTGGTGTGGTGGGACCGACAGGAGCAACTGGTAGTGCAGGTTCAATAGGTTTCTTGGGAATAGCGGGAGCGACAGGAGCGACTGGCTTACCTAGCGGGGGGGGTTATTTCTTTTCTACTTCAACGAGTACAATTGCAGCGAATGCGTTAATACCAATTAATTCTGGATCTACAGTTTTTGGTTCTGATGTCAGTTTAACAAATGCAACAACTGTAACGTTAAGTACGCCGGGAATTTATTTAGTAAGCTATTATTTTCAAGGCGATCCAACTGGGGGGAATGAAACGATTTCAGTGAGGCTTACTTTAAATGGAACACAAGTCGCAGGGAGTTTTATTTTTTATGTTACAGGAGGTACTTTTATATTAGAACCAGCAGTTTCGAATACGATGGTCATTGAAGTTACTTCTTCAAATGCTACTTTATCTTTACAAAATGGCCCATTAGCTATTGGGCATGTAACGACATTATCTGGTGTGATAACAGCTAGTTTAAATGTATTAAAAATAGTTTGATACGTTAGTTATAACGGGGGGAGCTGCTTGTGAGGGATCAAGATAAGTGTAGTAAGTTTCAAGCACCTATTCCTTTTCCGGCGTCAGGTATTACGGGACCGACTGGTCCAACGGGTCCGACAGGTTCTTTAGGTGGACCAACTGGACCGCAAGGAATACAAGGCGTACAAGGGCCAATTGGTCCAACAGGTCCGACAGGAATACAAGGAGTGCAAGGGGTGCAAGGAGAGATTGGACCAACAGGTCCGACTGGTTTAACAGGACCACGGGGTGCTCAAGGTAATCAAGGGCCTATGGGAGAACGAGGCCCACAGGGAATACAAGGTGTTCAAGGAATACAAGGAGAAAGAGGTCCGACTGGTCCAACTGGTATTCAAGGGATACAAGGAATTCCTGGCCCAATCGGTCCGACCGGTCCAACAGGAATACAAGGCATACAAGGAATGCAAGGAGAAATCGGTCCAACCGGCCCAACAGGAGTACAAGGAATACAAGGAGTGCAAGGGGAAATTGGTCCGACTGGACCAACTGGAAATACTGGTATACAAGGTGTGCAAGGTAATTTAGGAGGTAGTGGTTTACAAGGTGTAACCGGAATACAAGGAATACAGGGTCCGATTGGTCCAACAGGGCCAACTGGTTCTCAAGGAATTCAAGGGGAGCAAGGACCAATGGGTCCACAAGGGGAAACTGGTGTTCAAGGTTTACAAGGTCCCCAGGGAGAAATGGGGCAGGTAGGTCCAACAGGAATACAAGGAATACAAGGAGTGCAAGGTGTAATCGGTCCGACTGGTCCAACCGGTTTACAAGGTGATCCAGGTCCAACCGGCCCAACAGGAGCCACTGGGATAACTGGTCCGACAGGTTCTGCAACTGGCCCGACTGGAGCAACCGGTCCAACTGGTCCACCAGGAGGTCCAACTGGTCCAACCGGTCCAGCAGGATCACCAGGGGGTCCAACGGGTCCGACTGGAGCAACAGGGGCAACAGGAGCGACCGGAGCAACAGGAGCGACTGGAATTCAAGGGGTACAAGGAATCCAGGGACCGACCGGAGCAACTGGTGTAACAGGTTTGCAAGGAGTACAGGGACCAATGGGGGCAACGGGTCCAACGGGTGATCAAGGCATTCAAGGTCCACAAGGGATACAAGGAGTAACCGGTCCGACTGGTCCGCAAGGTCTACAAGGAATCCAGGGACCGGCAGGAGCAACCGGTCCGACTGGTCCACAAGGAGTGCAAGGAGCACAGGGGCCAATCGGTCCAACCGGCCCTCAAGGTCTACAAGGCATACAAGGTGAGCAAGGAGTAAGGGGAGCGACCGGTCCAACTGGTTTACAGGGGCTACAAGGAATCCAAGGTCCGAGTGGTCCAACCGGTCCTCAAGGAGTGCAAGGCGTACAAGGTCCGAGTGGCATAACCGGTCCAACTGGTCCTCAAGGAATACAAGGTATTCAGGGACCACAAGGAAGTATAGGCCCAACCGGTCCTCAAGGAATACAAGGTGTGCAAGGTCCACAAGGCCCAACCGGTCCGACTGGTGCAACTGGTCCTCAAGGAATACAGGGAATTCAAGGACCACAAGGAGTAACGGGTCCACAGGGAATACAAGGTATACAAGGAATTCAAGGTGTAATCGGTCCAACCGGCCCAACTGGACCGCAAGGAATTCAAGGGATAACCGGTTCGACGGGTCCAACAGGAGCAACAGGAGCAACCGGACCTACTGGTGCAACGGGTCCCCAAGGTCCTCAAGGAATTCAAGGACCACAAGGAGAAACTGGTCCAACAGGAGCAACCGGAACTACTGGAGCAACGGGTCCTCAAGGTCCACAAGGAATCCAAGGTCCACAAGGGGTAACGGGGCAGGAGGGAGCGACCGGCCCTACGGGAGCAACAGGTCCACAAGGAATCCAAGGAATCCAGGGGCCACAAGGTGTGACGGGAGCAACAGGAGCAACCGGAGCGACTGGAGTGACTGGTGCAACAGGACCGACCGGAATACAAGGCATACAAGGAATAACTGGAGCAACAGGGGTAACGGGGATAACGGGCCCAACAGGTGCCACAGGTCCAACAGGCTTAACTGGAGCAACAGGATCATCTGCTATATCGACAGGTGGCGGATATTTCTTTTCTACATCAACAAGCACAATTGCAGCAAATGCCAACATCCCAATTAATTCTGGATCCACTGTATATGGAACTGGTGTATCTTTAACTAGTGCTACGACAGTCACAGTAACGACGCCAGGAATATATTTAGTAAGCTACTATTTTCAAGGGGATGCAAATGGTGGGAATGAGACAGTATCTGTTAGATTGCTATTAAATGGAACGCAACTAACAGGGAGTTTTATACAAAACGTAACGACATCAACTGTAGTAATCGAACCAGCCATTTCAAATACACTTCTTGTGAATGTGACGAGTGCCAATTCAACATTAATATTACAAAATGGCCCGTTAGGTGTAGGGCATGTGACTACTATAGCAGGTGCGATTACAGCAAGCTTAAATGTAGTGAGAATTTTATAAAGAATATAAAAAACACAAGGAATGTCTTTGTAAGACACACCTTGTGTTTTTTAATATTAAATAAACATTTTCTTTATCTTTTCGGTTGAAAAATATGCTGAAAGAAGTATTTGTGATGTAAGTTATCTACAACCTTATTTGCTTGATATGTGCGTTGTTTTTCAATTCGAAGTCTTTGCTCCATCATTTTAATTGCGTGATCAGATAAACGTAACATAATACATTCTCCTTTTCTATAAATATAGGTGACTATTTGATATCGATCCCATATTTATAATTAAGGAGGCAAAATGTGTAACATAGGCAAAAAGCACCTTCCTCTCCCATTACGCTTACGAGGTTAGCTGTCGGACTCGGGAAGTGAGAGTTTCCCTACTTAAAAAAGATTCGCCCCAAGTAGCATAGCTACAAAAATGGTTCCCCCGCTCCAAAATTTGGACTCAGCAAAAGGTTTTATAAAGTAAAAAATAACATAAAGGAGCGAACAAGTCAAATTATTTTGTGTATTCTGTCTTTTTTAATTGCGTAAGAATCATACCGTCAGGAAGTATTGTATCTGATACTGTAATGAATCCGTGTTTTTTATATAAAGTAATAGCAGGGGTATTCGCTTTACCTGTTTGTACAATATATGTCATTGGAGAGGGAAACATGTTAAATATATAAATTAGGAGTTTCGTTGCGATTCCTTTTTGAAAAAAATCGGGCGATACAACTAGCCTATGGATATCGATTAGTTTTTCTTCTTGTACAAAAGAAATAAAACCGACAAGTTTATTTTCAGAAAAATATCCATAGAATGTTTCAACGCAATTTTGAATATCGTTTACAGTATCATATAAACGAGGTATGGCAGTACTATTTAAGTAGTCTGCTTCAACTTTATAAGCTGGAATTTGAACCTGTAAAATGGATGTTGCTACTTCAAAAGAAGTGGAATTTAACTTAAGAATCATAGATAATGAAGCCTCCTTTAAATATGGTATATGAATATAATTGCTTTATGGGTGAGTTTGACAATATTTTTCTTTTTTGCATATAATATATGTATCTCCATATGTAAAATAGTAGTAAATATATTTCTATAGTGAAATATGATTAGCAATGATAAATACATATGTTTGTATTAAATCATACAAACTATAATAGAAATGGAGGACTAAAAATGGGATGGATTATCACATTAATAGTTGGTGCTATTATAGGTGCAATTGCTAGTTCTATAACGGGTAAAAATTTCCCAGGTGGTATGTTCGGAAATATTATCGCAGGTTTATTAGGTGCTTCATTAGGTGGTAAATTATTTGGAACTTTTGGGCCGTCTTTTGGTGGGATTCATGTCGTGCCAGCATTATTAGGTGCAATCGTGTTAATTTTTATTGTATCATTTGTAGTGAAAGCTGCAAAGAAATAGATATATAGATTATGATGAAGAGCCCTGAATAAGGGCTTTTCATCATTCGAAGAGGTGGTTTCGTTGGAGAAAATAAATATAAGAAAAAGAGATAAGTTAAGAAAGTTTTTTAGAGAACAAAATTATTTGGCGGTATTACTTGGATTTGCGTTATTGTTCATTAATATTTTATTGCTAACAAAAATATCATTTGTTTTTACACCGTTTATCGTATTTTTAAAAACAATTTTCTTCCCAGTACTATTAGCAGGCGTGCTATTTTATATTTTACATCCATTCGTTTCGCTTTTAGAAAAGAAAGGTGTTTCAAGAATCGTATCGATAGCTTCCATATATTTAATCGTACTAGGATTATTTGTGTTTTTAGTTGTAACGGTTATCCCTATTATTAAAGATCAAATTGATGCATTAATTGATAACTTACCGTATTTTGGCCATGAGATTGAACAAGCAGCACGTAGATTCGGGGAAAGTAATTTACTCGGTAAAATTCAGGAGAATTTAAATATTAATGTTGCGAATATGGTAAAAGAGTACACAGTTGATTTTACAAAGTCATTATCATCAGTAACTGGGAATGTAACTGGATTTTTGAGTACTGTTACAGAGGTTGTTTTGACATTTGTAATGGTTCCATTTATATTGTTCTATCTTTTAAAAGATGGTGAGCAATTGCCGAATCACTTTTTAAAGTTTATTTCAGAGCAAAGACAACCAGCAGCAATGAGAATACTAGATGATATGCATTATGCGATTAGCTCGTATATTAGAGGTCAAATTATCGTCAGCTTATTTATCGGTATTATGCTATTAATTGGTTATCTTATTATTGGTATTAAATATGCGGTATTACTTGCGATTTTAGCGATGATTGTAAATATCGTTCCGTACGTAGGACCAATTATCGCGATTACACCAGCGTTAATTATCGCATTTATCGACTCGCCAGCAATGGTGTTAAAAGTAATTATTGTTATGATGGTTGTACAATTAGCAGAAGGTAAATTTATTTCTCCGCAAGTTATGGGTAAAAAGTTAGATATTCACCCGATTACTATCATTTTTATCATTTTAACTGCCGGAAACTTATTCGGGATTATGGGCATTATTTTAGCCATTCCAGGATATGCGATATTAAAAGTGTTAGTTACACACGGTTATAGATTTGTTAAGTTGAATACGTGAAAAAAAGCGCTAAAACAGTGGGAACTGTTTTAGCGCTTTTTTATTAACAATTCATTTGCATATTGGCGCGCCCATTGATCCGCTTCTAATATAGCATCTAGTGAAGGATCTTTTACGTTATGATGAGCTTCAACTGTTTTGTAAATTGTTTTTTCAATATCGAAAAAGGAAATTTCATTTTTTAAGAATAGCGCATTCGCAATTTCATTTGCTGCATTTAATACAGCGGGAGTAGTACCACCGATTTTGCCACATTCATATGCGTATTGTAGACAAGGGAACTTCTCTAAATCTGGTTTTTCAAAATGTAAACTACCGATTTCTAATAAATTTAATTTTTCATAGGAAGAAGGTAGCCGAGTAGGATAGTGAAACGCATATTGAATCGGCATTCTCATATCAGGAGCACCGAGCTGTGCCATAACTGATCCATCAATAAATTCTACTAAAGAATGAATGATACTTTCTTTATGAATCATTACATTAATTTTTTCATATGGAATATCAAATAGCCATCTCGCTTCCATTACTTCGAACCCTTTATTCATTAATGTGGCAGAATCAATCGTTAGTTTTGCGCCCATTAACCAGTTTGGGTGCTTTAAAGCATCTTTTGCTTGTAATGTTTGCATTTCATCACGTGTTTTATCACGGAAAGCACCACCGGAAGCTGTTACAATTAACTTCTCAATCTCTTTATTATTTTCTCCGTTTAAACATTGGAAAATAGCTGAATGCTCACTATCTACTGGAATTAAGCGACATCCGTTTTGTTTCGCTAGTTCAGTTACGATATGTCCAGCTGCAACCAAAGTTTCTTTATTAGCAATAGCGATATCTTTCTTCGCTTTTAATGCTTCAATTGTTGGAAGTAATCCTGAAACACCTACAACAGAGCTTAATACAAGATTTGAATCAGGGTGAGTAGCTACTGCAATTAAGCCATCAGTCCCGTGTGTGATTTTTGTATTTGCTGAAATACGCGTACGAAGCTTGTCTGCTAAGTCTTTTGTCGCAACGCTTACAATACGAGGTTGAAACGTTTTGATTTGTTGCTCAAGAAGATCGATATTATAATTTGCGGTTAAACCGACGATTTTAAAATGTTCAGGATGAGCTGAAACGACATCTAATGCAGATGTGCCGATGGATCCTGTTGAACCTAAAATGGATATATATTTTACCATGAAAAAACCTCCAAAGTTGTTTCGAATATTTCTGCAAACCTATATAACATTAGACAATTGAAGTGGAAATTCCTGCTATATAAAATAGAAAATTAGTGTTTGTTTGGAAGTGAAATGTGATAAACTGTAAAAAATAACGAAAAAGCAATGAAAGAGAAGAGTACATATTCGAAACTTTTTAGAGAGCTGATGTGTGGTGGAAATCAGTAAGGGATGAATATGGAATGGGCTCTGGAGCTTCTAACTGAAATGAGTAGGTAAAGACGGTTACTTCACGTTATTGAAGTATGAAGTGAGCTAATGATAGCTAATTAAGGTGGTACCGCGGGAGTCTCTCGTCCTTTTTTAAGGATGAGGGGCTCTTTTTATTTTGAGAAAGGAGGAGTTAGTGTGAGTGAAAAAATAATGTTAACAGGAATTAAGCCGACAGGTTATCCACATTTAGGAAATTATATTGGTGCGATTAAACCTGCATTACAAATGTCAAAGAATAATGAAGGAAAAGCATTGTACTTTATAGCTGATTATCATGCATTAAATGCTGTGCATGATTCAGAAAAGTTCAGCAGTTATACGAAAGAGGTAGCAGCTACTTGGTTATCACTTGGACTTGGAGAAGATGTTATTTTTTATCGGCAAACAGAAGTACCGGAAATTCTAGAATTAGCTTGGATTTTAGCTTGCCTCACTCCGAAAGGTCTTATGAACCGTGCTCATGCGTATAAAGCGAAGGTGGAGCAAAATAAAGAAGCAGGGTTAGAGGTCGATGCGGGAGTGAACATGGGGTTATATACGTACCCGATCTTAATGGCAGCTGACATATTATTATTTCAAGCTACACATGTACCTGTCGGAAAAGACCAAATTCAACATATTGAAATCGCGCGTGATATTGCGACGTATTTTAATCATACATTTGGCACGACATTTACACTTCCAGAGTATGTCATACAAGAAGAAGGAGCTATTTTACCTGGTCTTGACGGAAGGAAGATGAGTAAAAGTTACGGAAATGTGATCCCATTATTTGCAGAGCAAGAAAAACTACGAAAGTTAATATTTAAAATCAAAACAGATTCTTCACTTCCAAATGAACCGAAAGAACTAGAAACCTTATTTACAATTTATAAAGAATTTGCGACAGAAGACGAAATACAGTCATTACGTGAAAAATATGAGACTGGAATCGGATGGGGCGATGTGAAAAAAGAGTTGTTTCGCGTAGTAGATCGAGAGTTAGCTGGACCTCGTGAAAAGTACGCAATGTATATGAATGAGCCGGATTTATTATATGAAGCATTAGAAAACGGTGCTGAGAAGGCACGCGCTATTGCAAAGGTAAATTTAGCGGAAATTAAAAAACGGATTGGATTTAAGAGGGAACGTTAAGCGTCCCCTTATTTTTTTTGATAATCTGTAATAATCCTCTCAATAACAGGGGGAAGATTATTAGGTAATTCATCAAGTGAAAAGAAGCGTAGTTCTTTTGATTCACTTTGATCGCATACAAGTTCACCATGAAATTCTCGGCAAATATAAACAACGAGTACACCGTGTACTTGATCGCCGTTTGGATAGATTTGAAAGTAATCTGGTCCAGAGTATGTACGGAATAGTTCTGGATTTTTAATAATAAGTCCAGTTTCTTCAAATACTTCTCGTTTTAAAGCATCTTCTAATGTTTCATTATATTCTAAGGCACCGCCAATAATGCCCCAGCGGTTAAAATCTGTACGGAGCTGCAGCAATACTTCATCTTTTTTATTTAATATAATGGCGTGTGATCCTATTAAAATAAGTGGATGAATTCCTACTAGATTTCTCATGTCTTCAATATAACCCATGTCATTGCTCCTTGTATTTAATAATAGTTAGGAAGTTCTTTTAACATTCTTTCTGTTTTACGTGCTGTAAAGGCTAAGTTATGGTCATCTTTCGTTCTGAAAAATAATGTGCGTAAAAAGGTTTTAATATTGGCACATAAAATACAATACTCATTAAGCGAAAGGCGTTTTCTAATTTGAGGAAGCCTTTTTATTTTTTTATGAATAATAGAAATTAAATCGTTCTGAGGAAAATCATGATACAGCATTGCTAGTAATGGAGTAACAATGCGTTCATCTTCGTTATTATGAAAAAGGTCAGATGGAATAAAGATTTTATTTAATAAACAATGAATTAATTCTTCGTACCATTCAAAAGTGGTATACGTATTATGAACAATTTCAGTAAAAGCATCAGATACGTGAGCAAGACAATGAGCCCATCCTTTATTTTCGATATAGCCCCGAAAATCCGTTTCTAAGTTTGTGTATGTAATGAGTTTATTTTTTATTTCTTCGATATCCTCCTCTGTACAAAAGTAGTGCGAATTAGCGAATTGGAGTATTAACGCAATTAACGAAACAGTGTAAGAACGTGTGAAAACCCCATCTGTATGTGGGGAGTAAATGTCACAATATAAATACTCATCACTTAAACAAGTTTGCAGAAGTAATTTCAGTTGATCATCCATAAGGAATTCATGATGAATGAAATGTGCAAAACATTTATATATAAGTTGGTAACGAACGTAGCTATCAGTCGTTCCGATATACTGAAGCATGTTCAAAGTTAACTCATTTACGTCTATATGTTGCAGTTGCGTATAGTCATTTTGTTGTATAAGCTCTAACTGTTGTTGCAATGCTGTAATATCCACTGGAGAACCTCCTCCGCACTTTAAAGATGCGATCTTTTCTAGTATTCTATATATTCAAGGACAATCCTGCTCATGCAAGGAGAACGATTAGAAATTCGAGTATGATATAGATGAGGGAAGAATATGACGACGATAGAACAGTTAGAAAAACATTTTAAAATAAGAAGAAGTGCTTCTTCTATTATGATAAAAGAAAATAATGCAGAGATTTTTACAGAAGAGCAATTAGAGGAAATGATGCAATATTGCGTTGCTGAAGCTAAAAAAGATGGATTAGAAAAACTACATTTTGAAATCTCTTCAAAAAGTCCAAATTATGATGTGTATAAAAGATGTTTTGAAACGTATTCATTTGAATATGTTACGGAAAACATGATTGTATTTAAAGATATATACGAAGTAGAAGATGTAGAAAGTGAAATTGATTTTAAGCTTATTGAAGAAGTTGGAGAAGAGGCTTTTTATTCACTGTGGAATGAAGCAACGGGAGAACCAGTCGCTCATGATCAATTTGTGCATATGATGCTACAAGAAATTGGTGAGCAATGGAAAGAACATTGCTTAACAGCGAATGTCGATGAAAAGCCGATAGGAATTGTAATCCCGCATATTGAAAGAGGTACGTTAGAAGAAGGGAAACTTATGTACTTCGCAGTTACTCCAAATATGCGTAATAAGGGATATGAAGCTGCGTTATTTGCAGGTGCAATGTTTGTCTTAAAGGAAATAGGTGCATCTTATTATATTGGTGAGACAAATGTACAAAATGAGTGGATGAAGGATGTTTTTGAAAAGAACGGATGTCAGCTGCTGAGTTGTACTGAGCGGTATGTGAGGAAGTTTTAGGAGGATGAAGGATGTATACTCTCGAACTCGTATAGCGGGAGGGGACTATATATGTTAAAGCAATCCATGCATTCATTCGTGTTACTGTATCCAAATGTATTGTTAGAAGGCTGGAATGTTGAAAAAGTTTCAGAACGTTATGAAGGTGAAAAGTGGGGAACTTTTTGGTTTCAGGTTGTTACTCCAACTAGGATGTTTCGAGTAAAGGAATTTTTTCTCGATATAATGGAACCAGTATTTCCGGATAGCTGTATTTCTCAAGCAAAAGGAGATTGTTTTCAATATAAAGGGCTTGTGTATTGGAAAGGTATAAATTATAAAGGAAAAGAAAGTTACGTTACATCTATATGGAAAACACAAGTTGAAATTTCTGTTGATCATGGATATGTAAAACAAGACGAAATGGAACGATTTCTATTTGAATTACAACCAGTAAATATGGAGCTTGGGAAAACGATATTACATACATCATTTCACTTATTAAGCTTTCAAGCGAAGAGAAGTGAAATGGGTGAGATAGGAAGATGTAGAGAGTGGAATGCTCCAGATGACGTATCCTATGTAAATTTGTTAATTCATGAAAAACTAAATTGGAAACTTGAATCGGTCGGTTTCGGAAATGACGAAACGCAGTATGTATACTGGGACGAAGTTAATAAACTATATGCACTTTGGGTTTGTAGACATAAAAACAAAGCGTACTATCCTATTTCTTCATGGACAATGAACTATGGCCCAAAACAAATTATAAACGGGTTAGAGTTTTATTCGCACCCTAATCGCGGAACAGTTGTATACGAAGATTTAGGTAAAGAACAAATCGCATACGTATTTCGCGGTAATCCATGTACAAATTTTGAACAAGTAAAAGAACTTTTCGCCTGTTTGTAAGATAAAAAGAAAAATGAGAACGACAAAATGGATATTCCCATAATACAATAGGGTAAGATTCAATTATAAGAGAAAGCGTTGGTGAAAGAATGGAGCAGCAAAGAAATTGGCTACAAGCAACTGTAGAAAGAATTGAAGATAATACGTTACAAATAAAGTGGGAAAATAATATAGAAGAAGTTCGTATTTATTGGAGTACTTCACCAGATCATATTGAAGAAAATGGAGAACTACTTGCAACTGTAAATGGAGAATTATCATATACAATTGAAAACCCGAGTGAAAATGAACGTCCATATTTTAGACTAGTAGGAAGTAATGGACAAGCAGTGACAGTAGCTGAGCGTAGATTGCCATTACAAGGTGCGTTTAACTTCCGTGATATGGGTGGATATGAAACGACAGATGGACGTAAAGTGAAATGGGGCAAATTATACCGTTCTGAAGAATTAGCAGGACTAACAGAGTGGGATATCGACTATTTACAAAAGTCTGGTTTAAAGTTAATTTGTGACTATCGTACAGACTTTGAGGTAAAGCATAAGCCAAATCCTGAGATTACAGGTGCTCGTCAAGTGTGCTTACCAGTTATGCAAGACTTAGCGAAAGACTTAAATATAAATGAGTTTTTCCAAGTTGGTGACCTTTCTATGTTAGGAAAACCAGGTGAGTATCTTGTGAAAATGAATCAAGATTTCGTAAGTGGCAACGAGGCATTCGTGAGCTTCTTAAACTTAGCGCAAAACCCGGAAAACTTACCGTTAGTAAACCACTGTACAGCTGGAAAAGATCGTACTGGATTTGGTTCAGCATTATTACTACTTTTACTAGGTGTACCAGAAAAAACAGTAATGGAAGACTACTTACTAAGTAACGGATTCCGTGAAAAGCTAAATGAAAAAATGATGGCCTTTTTAGGTGCGAAATTACAAAACGATGAGAGCAGAGCGATATTAGGTGCAATGTTTGAAGCACGTGCTGAATACTTGCAAGCTGCGATTGGTGAAATTCAAAAGCAATACGGATCAGTTGAAGCATACGCTGAAAGGGCTCTTGGCTTTACGAAAGAGTCGTTAGAGGAAATGCAAGAGTTATTACTAGAAGATTAATAAGTAAAAGGAGGCTGAGCGGATTAGCCTCCTTTTACTATTGTTGCTATAATTTTGTTAATGAGGATGTTGTGCACCGAGGAGAAAATGGATGAAAAGCGGGGGATAAAATGATTCATACACGTGTAAAAGCAGAGGGGTTAAGAGAAAAGCTGGCAACAATACTAAGTCAAGAGTATAAGGAACTAGCTATTCAAGATTTAAAGGTGATTGGAACGGGAGTGCAAAATATTGTTTTTCAAGGAGATTCAGAAAAGGGGTCTTTGGCATTTCGAGTACCGTGGGAAAGAGAAGTGGAAAATATAAATGAAGACTTATTTAACAGTCGGATTTCGTTGCAAAAGGAAGCGGAGCTGTCTAAGTATTGTCATTCAAAAGGTATTCCAGTACCAAGGATACACGGATTGCATCTTTCAACCGAACTTGATTTTTTAATTTCGGATTGTGTGTATGCTGATCATATGCCAATTTCCGCATGCAAAATAGGGGAGTTAGTGAGCAATCTTCATAGTATGCCAATTGATGGTTTGTATTACAAACAAAATATTAGAGAGCCCATTAGTAAGTATATAGCAGAACGAATTGTGAAACGGATAGAAGGGTTTAATACAATCACGAACTGCAAAATTAATCTTCCGGATACAAAAACAATTGAATATATTCTTAGTACAGCAGATCATGTAAAATGTTTATTACATATGGACATTCGACCAGCCAATTTAATCGGGTATAATGGAGAAGTTAAAGCAATAGTTGATTGGGATAATGCTTTAATTGGTCATCCATTGCTGGAGCTTATGAGAATAGTTGAAACAAATGAGGTTAGTTGGGATGAATTTAAAGATGGATATAAGAATGATAGTATCTTTAATGTTACTCCTCATATTGTTAGTTTATTTTATAGACTAGATACAGCAGTCATGCTAGCAAATTTATTTATAGCACATTTGAAAATAAAAGATAAAGGTGTATTCTATAAAGAGCGGGTTAAAGCGCTTCATCACGACATATATATAAACTTATAAGCAATGAGAACGAAGCTTTTAAAATAGGAATTGAGGAGAACATCATGAAATACAAATTTATATTATTCGACGTAGACGATACATTATTAGATTTCCCTGAAACGGAAAGACACGCATTACATAATGCGTTTGTACAGTTTGATATGCCTACAGGGTATAATGATTATCTTGCAAGCTATAAAGAGATTAGTAATGGATTATGGAGAGATTTAGAAAATAAAATGATTACGCTAAGTGAATTAGCAGTAGGTCGATTTAGACAATTATTTGCGCTTCATAATATAGACGTAGATGCACAGCAATTTAGTGATGTATATCTTGAAAACTTAGGGAAAGAAGTACATCTTATAGAAGGCGCAGTACAATTATGTGAAAATCTACAAGATTGCAAGTTAGGTATTATTACGAATGGATATACGAAGGTGCAACAATCAAGAATCGGAAATTCACCTTTATGTAATTTTTTTGAACATATTATTATTTCTGAAGAAGTTGGTCATCAAAAACCAGCACGTGAGATTTTTGATTATGCGTTTGAGAAGTTTGGGATTACTGATAAATCAAGCGTACTAATGGTTGGAGATTCGTTAACTTCTGATATGAAAGGCGGAGAAGATTACAGCATTGATACGTGTTGGTATAATCCGAGTTTGAAAGAAAACGGGACAGATGTTAACCCGACTTATGAAGTGGAGAGTCTGCTACAAATTTTAGAAATTGTAGAAGTGGCGGAAGAAAAGGTAGCTTCATTTTAATCGTGCTGATATTTGTCGAAAAATCGATATATTGAAAAAATCGTTGATATATTGTAAGTTGTGATAGATATATTGAAAAAATCGTTGATATATTGTAAGTTGCGATAGATATATTTGAAAAATCGCTCATATAAATTCATATACTAAGATATAGAACAAAAAAATAGAGCTACTATACAAGGTCATTCACGTGTTATAATGCGTGAATTAAATATGCGTATATAAATAGTTTCCTAGCGTGATGCGATGTCATGTATGATTAGTGTAACAACTAGAGGTGAATAAAGGATGTTAACGTTTTTATTTGAGTTAGACAAAAATCTCCCGCAGAAGGATGAGCCACGGTATGATGCTTATTCAAAGGGCTTTATCGAAGGAGATGTAACGATTTGCGCGAGTGACAGCGTATTTTTTCAAAAATCATGTATGAAGGTTGCAGAGCTGGGGATTTATTTAGGTCAGTGGATGGAACAAGTTCAACATGGGCAGAACGTGCCTATGAAATATGAAACGGCTGACCGTGAAGAGGTAATTCTTGGTTTCTTCTATGAAGAGGATCATAATCAATGGAATGTTTTTTCCAGCTGGCAAGAATTTGAACTTCAAGAGTGTATAGCTACTGCAACATTAATAGAGAGTGTTCAACGCTATTTGTATGAGCTAAATAAAGAACTGCGCATGATAGAATATCCTGTGACGTTTGATCAGTACTTAAGAGGAGAGCGAATGATGCAGCTCTCTTACAAACGACCGTGTGATAGCAAAGCAGATACGACACCGATAGAGGTTTATAATGGAAGTGAGCAAGTAGGTGTAGTAAGGGGCTATTATAAAAATACGCTGATGAGAGTGCTGGATTTCATTCCGAAAATTGGTAGTAATATTATTTATGAAATAAAGGATAGTAAGGACAATATTCGCGTCATTGCAAAGGATGTAAGTAGGCAGCGCCAAAGAAGGATTTTAGTAATGTACAAAGATAATCATGATGCAGAGCATGAAATACTTGTATGTGACGGAAAGTTATTGGATGCAAATTTCTTATTTACCTTTACATATAAGGCAGAAGAATATGTTGTTCATAAAACTTCATTTGGAATGGGAAAGTTATTACGAAAGGGCTATGTAATTGCAGATTGGAATATTCGTCTTGAGGAAGATATGTATTACATTGAGATGAATGTATATGATGAAGATTACATGCAGGATCAATACTTGCTATTAGGCGTATTTCATGCGGTTTTATATGGATAATCAATGAGAAATACCGTCATTCTTCTTGGAAAGAATGACGGTATTTTTTTATGTGATTCTTGTGACTGGACGTCTTTAATCAATCCTCAAAAATAAAAATCTCATCAATCGTACTATGTAATGCCTTCGCTATATCGTGAGCAAGTTGTAAGGAAGGATTGTATTTACCTTTTTCGAGATGACTAATTGTTTCACGTCGCACACCAACGCTCTTCGCTAAATCTTCTTGTGTCATGTTCAATTTGGCACGGTATTCTTTTATTCTCGTTACGAATGCCATGGTGCATCTTCCATTTCATCAATTGGTTTATCGAAAAAGAACATAGAAAAGCCGAATGTAAGAATGAGTGTGCCGAAAATAAGAGCGATATCAATCTCTTGTAGCGTAGGGTTTGGAAATAACATTTCAATAAACATAATGATTGTGGTAGTTAGTAACGTAACGATAAATGCATTGCGACACGATTTATTGACAATTTGTTCAAACAGTTCATCGTGTTGAACTGTTCTATACGATGTGAAAAAGGAGAAGAAACAGAACATAGTAAACAATCCTTTTTCATAAAAAAATCCGAGGAAACCGAAGAAACCGAGAAATCCTAAATATTTTATCCAAGTTGTTTTCATGATAGTTCCTCCTTATAGTGTTAGAAATAAATCACGTTATGTTATAAATATATCACATATGGATAGGAATGGTAATAATAGTTTTCCAGTTTGGTTCATAATAATAGTAAAAAGAGGAAATATGCTGCGAAATAAAGAGGATAATATTGTAAAATGGTTGTAAGGAGGGGGAGGAAGAAATGCTAACTTGGATCATGATCGTTGTATTACTTGTAGTGATTACTGTCATTGCGACGGTGTTAATTGGGCGGAATGGTGATGCAAATTATAGCAAAGCGACAAAGGGGAATATTAAACGCTTAACAATGATTTATATTATACTAGCTGTCGTTTTAGTTGTTGGATTAGGGGTGTATATTTATTTTAAAGGTTAAATATACTGAAAAATGTAAAAATCTTAAAATAGAACTATGCTATAATATCAATATAGTTATTTGGTAATTAAGGAAAGGATTGGATGAAATGATTGAAATTACGAATGTGTCAAAAAGTTATAATGGGTCTACCTATGCAGTAAAAGACTTAAGTTTATCTGTACCTAGCGGCGAAATCTTTGGATTTTTAGGACCGAATGGTGCGGGTAAATCAACGACAATTAAGATGATTACTGGTATTCACGGGGTGGACAAAGGGACTATTACGATTAACGGAAAAAATATTATGGAAGAGCCGATGGAAGCGAAGAAGACGTTTGGTTATGTACCAGATAGTCCAGATATGTTTTTACGATTAAAAGGAATTGAATATTTAAACTTTATGGCCGATATGTATGAAGTGCCGAAAGAAGTACGACAAGAACGAATAGAGTCTTTAGCGAAGAAGTTTGATCTTTATAATGCTTTATCTGATCAAATTCAAAGTTATTCGCACGGTATGAGACAAAAAATCGTTATTATTGGTGTGCTCGTACATGAGCCAGATGTATGGATTTTAGATGAACCATTAACTGGGCTTGATCCGAAATCTGCATATATTTTAAAAGAAATGATGAGAGAGCATGCGGATAAAGGAAAGATTGTATTTTTCTCTACACACGTATTAGAAGTGGCAGAAAAATTATGTGACCGCGTCGCGATTATTAATAAGGGAAACCTTCAGTTTAAAGGGAATTTAGATGAAATGAGAGATCATTTTAAATCCAATGAATCACTTGAAAAAATGTTCTTGGAGATGACGGGCAATGAGTAAAATTTGGACGTTAACGAAAGTATTATTGAAATTAAATTATGCAGATTTTATAACAGATAAGAAGAAGCGATGGGCGTATGTATTTTCATTTGCAGCTATTTTATTTGTCGGCTTTTTACTGTTTGGTTCTATCACGCATGCAATGTATGAGGGAATGATACATTTAGGGCAAGATCCAGGAATGATTATCGCAATGGGACTTGCGATTGCGAGTATATGGGTATTTTTAATGAGTATTACGAACATTTTAACTGTATTTTACTACAGCAATGACATTGAAATGTTATTACCATTACCATTAAAACCAGCGCAAATTATTTCAGCCAAATTTTTAACAGTATTAATTACACAATACGTAATGAGTTCATTTATTTTATTACCGATCTTTATTACGTACGGTTTAAAAAGTGGCGCATTTATTACATATTACATATATATGATTTTCATTTACTTACTCTTCCCAATTGTGCCGTTAGTACTAGCTTCGTTACTGATGACAGTTATTATGAGGTATACAAATATAGCGAAAAATAAAGACCGAGGAAATATATTTATTGGAATCGTAAGTATACTATTTATTGTAGGAATTAACGTATTTTTGCAGTGGAAAAATAAAAGTTCGTTTTCTGAAGATGCAATTGCGGATTACCTTGCAAACAACCAGTCTTCTCTTTTAGTACAAATGACAAACTATTTTCCAACTACATATTTTGGAGCAGTAGCATTAGTAGAAAATGCAAATTGGAAGGGACCTTTATATGTAATAATCTTTGCAGTTATTTCATTTGTCTTCTTTGTTTTGTTTTATTACATAGCAGAGCGTACATATTTAAAAGGGGTTATTGGACTTTCAACGAGTACAGCAAAGAAACAAGTTATTTCGGCGGAAGGTTTACAGAAATCAACAGTACAAAGTTCGCATTTAAAAGCGTATGTGAAAAAAGAATTTAAAACGTTATTCCGTACACCACAATTTTTCTTAAATTGCATTGTACAAACTTTCGTTATGCCAATTATGTTGTTCTTTATTTTATTTGTGCAAGATGGAAATTTAAAGTTTATTACAGAGTATATTAACAATTCAGAGACAACGGGATTTGCAATTGGTGTTGGCCTTTGTGCATCGTTATTTTTAATGGGTAGTAACGTCATTGCAACAACGTCATTTTCGCGAGATGGAAGCTCTTGGTTTGTGAATCGTTATTTACCAGTAAAGGCTTCGGATATCTTTTTTGCGAAAGCAATCACTGCTTGGTTAATTAATGTGATCATTTTAGCAGTATTCGGTATTACGATGGCAGTTGTAGCTGGGATTTCTCCAGTCTTTATGATACTGTGGTTTTTACTAAGTGCGAACGGGTTGTTATTAATTAATTTAATCGGAACACGCTGGGACGCGCAAACTGCAGATATTCATTGGGATACAGAGCAGAAACTATTTAAAAGTCGATATACAACTTTGTGGAATTTTTTAGCTAATATTTTAATAGCTTTAATTATTGTGGGGGGAGTAAGTGTATTATACTTCTTCCTTCATGTCGGACTGTGGGTTATGTTTATCGTTTTATTTGTAATGTTTACGATTGTAAATTATATCTTTATTAAAATGTTAAAATTAGGTGCTGAACGTATACTGTCAAATATTCAATAAGAAGATAGATCCTCTGTATTCATGCAGGGGATCTGTGTATAGATGGAGGAGAAAAAGGTGAAGAAAATAGCAATTGTAACAGGGGCAACTCGTCTGAATGGAATTGGTGCAGCTGTATGCAAGGTGCTTGCTCAAAAAGGGATAGACATTTTTTTCACGTACTGGCCAAAGTATGATAAAGCGATGCCATGGGGAATGAGTGATCAAGAACCCTTTTTGCTGAAAAAGGAAATTGAAAGTTACGATGTTCGATGTGAAATGGCAGAAATCAATTTATCGCAGTCTTATTCGCCAAATCGTTTGTTTTATATGGTATCAGAACGGTTAGGTGATCCATCTATTCTAGTTAATAATGCAGTATATTCTACTCATACGAGAATTGAGGAATTAGATGTAGAGCAGTTGGATAAACATTATACAGTTAATGTTCGGGCTACTATGCTATTAAGTTCATTGTTTATAAAACATTATTCACTTAAAACGGGCGGGAGTATTATTAATCTTACTTCAGGACAGTCAGTAGGTCCAATGCCAGATGAACTAGCATATGCAGCAACGAAAGGGGCAATTGAAGCATTTACAAAGTCAGTAGCACCAGTTGCGATGGAGAAGGGGATTACAGTGAATGCTGTAGATCCAGGACCGACGAATACAGGATGGATTACAGAGGAGCTGAAGCATCATTTAGTATGGAAGTTCCCGCAAGGTAAAGTAGGAGAACCGGTGGATGCTGCGCGCTTAATTTCTTTTTTAGTAAGTGAAGAAGCGAAATGGGTTACTGGGCAAGTCATTCACTCGAATGGTGGTTATTCATAAAAATATTATGTTAACAAATGTTGAGAAACAAAAAACGAAAGAAAATTTTATTTTTTTTGTATAAATAAAATGTCAAGAAAGATAAAAATTTGATAGAAGAGTATATCGTCATATGAAGATAGTAATTCTTAATGTGACAATATACTCTTTTTCTTTTACTTGCGAGTAGAAAAATGAAGTAGAAGAAACTCGAATATTAAAATGAGTTTATCAGTTTTTGTACGTATTATTATGAAGATTACTGTCGGAAAGATGATAATTCGTATGAAAAGGGATTTTTTAAGGGGGAATCGAATCGTAAAGGGGAGGATAAATTATGTAAAACATAGGGGGATTTATATGAAAATGAAAAAGGTCGCTATCGCATCGATAACAATTGGTACAATGCTTACTATGGCAGCTTGTAGTCCTTCAGCAGATAAAGAAACGGAAAAGAAAGAGCAAGTAACTGCGCAAAATGATGGAGAAGCAAAAACGACAAGTGCAGATGAAGCGTCAAAAACAACGAAAGATACTGAAAAAGAAACAAATACTTCTTCAAATGAAAAAACAGATAAGGATGCAAAAAATACGAAAGAATCATCAGGGACAGAAAGTAACGGCAAAACGTCAACTCAAAACGAAAATGTAAAAACAAAAGAAAAAGAGACGACAGGAAAAACGAATGATCAAACGACTAGCGGGAAAACAACAGATCAAAGCACAAGTACAAGCACAAACAATAATGGAAAGACAACGAAAGATCCGAAGAAAAGTGTTGCTGTGAAAACGAATGTTAAAGAAGTTGTAGCATTAATTGATAGCTTGGACAAGCAGTTAGCTGCTAATCCAAAATTGGAAACAGTGAATAAGCTTGGCAAACAAATTAATGAAAAGTGGGATGTGATTGAAAAAGAGCTAGAAGCATCACATCCGACGGATTCTAAAACAATCGGTCAAAGTATGTATCCGTTAATTGTAGGAGCGGAGAAAGAAAAAATCGATATTAATAAAATGAAATCATTAACGACGAAAACGAAAAAAGATTTAAATCAGTTATTGACGAAACTTTCATAGTTTCAAAAGCCTACTCGTGTGAGTAGGCCTTTTTTAGTTTGTTGTAATGTGCACAGTATAACTTATTTATTTTCATTTTCAATTACGATGCGAAAGGAACTGAATGCTTGTTGACTGATATAATCTTCTTCGCTAACTTTATAAGGAAATGGAAAAGCGACGAGTTGCAAATTACTTTCCTGATCCACTGAAGGCAATGTGAAATTAAAGATTTGTCTTGTTTCAGGTGCAACCTTAGTATAAACGACTTTTCTATTGTTAAATATTTCAACTTGTTTCCAATCTTTAAAAGCCACGATTGCGTAAGTCATTTCATCATTTGTTTCATTACCGTTTGATAAAATTAATTGCTTGCCTTCCTTTTCAAAGAAGACAGTTTGTAAGTTCTCTTCACGGTTCGTAAAGACCATCTTTTAAAATAGCATCTGGATTTATAAGGGAGAGTTTTATTTTTTCGTTTTCTTTCTGAAGAGGATGCATTGAATATCGCATACTTAGAATATCTTCTAAAATAACTGCTTTATTTAAGTTATTATCTTTTAATTTGTATTCAGGTTTTTTAATTATTAAAAAGGTTAATTCACTTGCATTAGGAGAAGTGCGTAAAGAGATTTTCGTAGTAATTGAACTGTTTGGTTTCATATCAAAAAAATAGTGTGATATTTCATTAGTAGTATCTTCTATTTTAAAAGGTTTTTGTTCGTAATCTTCTAGAACAATTAATCCATATTTTCGGTTTTCATTAATAGTATGTACGAATGATAATGTTACATTAATTTTATTATCCTCACTAGTAATTGTACTACCATTGTTAATATGTTGGCCTTGATTATCCTTCACTCCGTAAGAAATAGTATTGGTTTGTTGCTCTCGTTTATTTTCTATGGAAGGTGGATGAGGTTGTATGAATGAAGTATTGAACAAAATATAAATTGTAAGTAATGAAATAAGTAAAACACCGCTAATAATATATATTTGTTTCATAAATAGCACCTCAATATATGTAAAATATTAGAGAAAAAAGATATGCAAGATGCATATCTTTTTTCTCTTTCTTACCAGAAAGCTTTTGTTTCGTGATTCACATCATTATAACCACTTAATTTATAGGTATGATTACCGATAGCGTAATCATCTCCATAATAAATGCTTGTGTTGGTCGCTGTAGCACTTACAAAGGATGATTTTTTTGCACTATTACTTTTCGTATTCACTAATGAGCCATCGCCATTGAAAGTTCTTGCTTTTGCATAAACATAGTCTTCGGTCGTAGTTGATTTCGATTTAGCAACTGCATAGGGGTTACCAAAAAAGGGAGTATATACGCTAATGTTAGAGTCATTCTTAGGTGCAGCTGCAATAGTCAAACTAGGAACACTAGATGTTTTTGTTGATTGAATTGTATCAAAGTCAACTAAAACGGGCTGCTTGTCTACAGTATCGACCTCTGAAGCACTTGCGTTATTAGTAAAACCAAAACCTAAAACTGCTAACCCTAAAGTTGTCACCGATAAAGATTTTTTCATATTCACTAATTTTCCCACCTTTTTAAATTTTTGAGTTCGAACTCAATTCATACAATATATGAAAATTTCGAAACTCTCAATGGTTTATTCCATACTTAACTTTTCTTTTACTTTCGATTCAACATGTCTTCATTTGCAAAAAAGCGAATATATCTTCTAATGCTTAGCCAGCAAGGGATACAGGTTTAACTTTATGAAATTCGTGTAAATTTAAATCTATTCATGTCAGAATCTCTGTTATTTTTAAGTTCATATGGGAAACTTATTAAAAAAAGGATGGTGACAAAAATGACAATCGATCGAATTTGTACAATTGGACCCGCAAGTAATAATAAAGAAACGTTAGCACAGTTAATAAAGAATGGTATGAAAATTGTTCGACTGAATTTATCGCATGGCACGCATGAAAGTCATAAAGACATCATTCGTTTAGTGAAATCATTAGATGACTCTATTAAATTTTTGGGTGATGTACAAGGACCTAAAATAAGATTAGGTGAAGTGAAGGGAGAGCAAATTACACTTCAGGCAGGAGATTCTTTTATTTTACATACACAATCAGTTACAGGGAGTAATACAGAAGCGAGTGTTGATTATGAAGGAATTGCGAATGATGTAAAAGTAGGCAGTAGAATTTTAATTAATGATGGAGAAGTTGAATTAATTGTTGAAAAGATAAGTACGGACAAAATAGAAACGAAGGTAAAAACAGGTGGCAATATCTCATCTCATAAAGGAGTTAATTTACCAGATGCGGCTGTTCGTTTACCAGCTATTACAGAGAAAGATAAAAAAGATATTCAGTTTCTTTTAGAGGAGAATGTTGATTTTATCGCGTGTTCTTTCGTAAGAAAACCTAGTCATATAAAAGAAATACGAGATTTTATACAACAGTATAAAGAAACGTCACCTAATATAATTGCAAAAATAGAAACGATGGAAGCAATCGAGAATTTTCAAGATATATGTAAAGAAGCAGATGGAATTATGATTGCAAGGGGCGATTTAGGAGTAGAGTTACCGTATCAATGCATTCCGCTTTTACAGAAAATAATGATTCAGGAATGTAATCGAACGAATACATATGTCATTACAGCAACACAAATGCTTCAATCTATGGTAGATCATTCTATTCCAACAAGAGCAGAGGTGACTGATGTGTTTCAAGCTGTACTGGACGGGACGAATGCAGTTATGCTTTCAGCTGAAAGTGCATCAGGAGAGCATCCAATCGAAAGTGTGAGAACATTACGTCTCGTTTCAGAATTTGCGGAACATGTTAAAAAAGATGGACCTTTTGCGATGAAAGATGTACTGCAATTACTGCGTGAGTCTCTGGATGAGTAATAAATAAAAAGAGGGCGGATATGCATCCGCCCTCGTGTTTTTCATTCATACTATTCTTGCTCTTGCTCATCCAAAATCTTTTCAAACGCAGCAGATACTTTATCAAACTCTTCATCATTTTCAATGTATGAAAACTCATTATCTTCTTCTACTTTTAAAAAGAAAATATCAATGTCTTCCTCAGTTTCTGTTTGGATATCTTCAACAAAGGCAACAGCAATATATTCTGCACCTTCGACATCCATCGCTCCAAGTACTTCTACTTCTTGCTCTTCGTTATTCTCATCACTAAGAGTAAACACTTCGCCAACTTCAATATCAGACATATTCATTCTCCTCCTGTTCGACTCTAAAAATAGAGCACTCAAACTGTATACATACTAACATATCTTTCCATGAAAAACCAAATTCATACGTAAGAAAACAATTCATTCTTCTTTAGTATGAGTATACAGCTATTAGGAGCATTATTTGTCTGTGCTATATTACTTAATCCATTCAACAATTGTATCCATAGTCTGTCTTGTTTTATCACGCTTTGGCTCTTCTTTACGGTAACCAAAGGCAACCATAACTGATACTTCAAAGTTATCGCCTTGTATAATGCCTTCTTGACGAAGTAAAGAATCTACTTCCTCTTTATCAAATCCTTCTATTGGACAAGAATCAATACCGATTTGAGCTGCGCTCGTCATCATATTACCTAAAGCAATATAAGTTTGTTTAGATGCCCAATCAAATACAGCACGATCGGATTGTAATAAGTTAAAATCTGATTCCTGGAACTTTTTGAAGAATTCATATCTAATTTTTTGAGTGTCTTCAGGCAATCCAATAATATCGTTCATCATATATTTAATATACTCTGCATCATAATGCATATCTTTAATGTTTCTTGAAAGAACAATAACAAAATGACTAGCTGTTGCAAGTTGCCCACCAGCGCCCCATGAATACGGTTGTAGTTTTTCTCTTAATTCTTTATTTTGTACGACAATAAATTTCCAAGGCTCATATCCAAAAGAAGAAGGAGATAATCTGCCTGTTTCTAAAATGAATTTGAAATCCTCTTCTGAAATTTTGTGCATAGGATCGAATTCTTTACATGCATGTCTGAAATGAAAAGCCTCCATAATCTTTTCTTTTGTAATTTCATTTGTATTTGTCATAAAAGTTCCTCTTTTCATGAATTTATTTTTGTAAGTAAATTATATTTTTAAAGTAACACAGATACAAGTACGCACATTTATGTGGTATAGTATCAAAAAAGATACTATTGATAAGGGAAGGGATTTATTATGGATTGTTCAAATGAAAATAATATAAATTACCCATTTTTAAATAAATATTCTTGTCCAGTTGAAGCTATGGTTGAGGTGATTGGAGGGAAATGGAAAGGGGTAATTTTGTATCATTTATTAGATGGTACAAAGCGGTTTAATGAATTAAAAAGATTAAAACCAAATATCACACAAAGGATGTTAACACTGCAGCTGAGAGAACTTGAAGCTGATGGGATTATACATCGTGAAGTATACCGTGAAGTACCACCTAAAGTTGAATATTCGTTAACTGAGCTTGGTGAATCACTACGTCCAGTGCTTCTATTAATGATGGAATGGGCAACTCATAATATGGAGAAGGTTTTGGAGAATAGGAATACGAAAAATAATAGTTAAGAGTTGAAATTGATATAGACGAGTTATGTGAAATAGTTGTAGAAATAAAAGGTGTTTCCATACGTGAAAACACCTTTTATTTCTATATTTTTTACTTTTTAACTTCAACTGCTGAAGTTGGAAAGTTATTTAAGTTTGCAGTTTGACCATACCAATCAGCATGTTTAAAAACAACACCTTTTCCATATCCGTCAGTTGAAGTACGTTCCCATAGTGTTGTTGAGTAGCTAGCAGTAGGAGCTGCTGTACGTACAGAAACAATTTGATTTTGCCAACTAGCAGACAAGTTTTTATAACCGCTACTTAGAGAAAAATACTCGCTACCTTGATTTGTAAGTTTATAGAAGTCTGTACTACCAGGTCCGCTTCCTCCAACACCAAGGGGAGTGATTGAATGATTCAACCTTTGTTTATCTTTTTCAATAAAAGACTCTAAACTTTCTTTGCTCGAAAATCCATAAGATAACCAGTCTCCATTTTGATTTTGTTTCGGTAGAACTAACGTTATTTTTACGTCTTCCTTTGATGGAGCACTCAATTTGTTAAACGAATCAACAGTCTTTTCATCTACAGTTACATATTCGAAAGAGGAAATCGTATAATCTTTTTCGGTACTAGCTGATACTGATCCCAGTCCTCCAGTTAACGACGAGACAGTTAATAATGCACCTGCTACCAACTTTTTCAGCATGGATTCATCTCCTTAAAACTTAGATTTTTTACATAACTAAAATGTATGTTAATTTGAATGTTTTATAAATATTTAGAAATTTATAAAAATTAAACAGAATATTCTTTTATTATTCTGAAGTAAGGAAAGTAATTAAAAATGAAAAAAGGTTTACTTAAAAAGTAAACCCTTTTTGCTGACCTATTTCAAAACTCAATGGATGAAAGTTTCATTTTATCCATCTATGAATCATACACTTCTTTTGCATTCGTAGAAGCAGCATCTAATAAAAGGAAAATGGCTGCTATCATATGTAGAAAGATGTCTATATAAGGAAAGAAGGCAACTAGAGTAACGATAATACCGATATAATGAGGGTACGTATTCATGCCTTCTTTTTTAGCTAATAAAATAGTAGTGATATGAAAAACAATCAATAGTAGTAAAGGTAACCCATATAGGTTAACAAGACTTGGAAATACATAATAACAAGGAAGTAATAAAAGATGATAGATCCCTGTAGTCCGCTTTAGTGCTTGAATGTAGGTTTTCAAAGTTAATCCTCCTAAAACAATTCATATCTATATATTACCAAAAATAATAGGTAATTGGATATTGTTTATTTGTATTTTTAATAGATTATAATAATTTTATGTAAACTAATTGTTAGGTATCTATAAAATAGAAAAACCACCCAAACGAGGGTGGTTCGTATTATAAATAACTACTTAAAGAAGAAATCGGAACCTTCACTTCACTACCTTCCTTCATATTCCGCAGCATAACGGTTTCTGTACTAAGTTCGTCTTCCCCAATAATAAGTACATAAGGGATATTCTCTTTATTGGCATAATTAAGAGCACGTTTTAATTTGCGTCCCGCTAGTTCAAGTTCGACTTTTAAGGAAGTGGTGGAACGTAATTGCTGGGCAATTTGTAAGCATTGTAACTCTGTCCCAAGCGGGATGATAAATAGATCCGCTGTAGATGAGATTGTTTCTTTCTGCGATAGTGCTGTATAAATAACGTCTAAACCGAATGAAATACCGACTGTTGGATAGTTTATATTATCACCACGGAAAGCTCCGATAATGTTATTGTATCGACCACCGCTACCGATGCTAGATGTAATCGATCCATCTTTTAAAAAGATTTCATATACAGTACCTGTATACATTGTGAGTCCTCGCGCTAAAAACGGGTTGAATATCGTATTTTCATTTATTCCAAGGGCGATTAAATATTGCTGTAATTGTTGTAGTTCGTTTACTCCATCGGCAACGAGTGGATTATTGAAAGTTTCTTTAAAGTCAGCGATAGTAAGCTTTAGACAAGATAATACGGTATTACATATCGTATCAGCCATTTCTTCAGAAATTCCGCGCTCTAATACATCTTTTCGTACACCATCAATCCCAATCTTTTCGATTTTATCTAATGATAAAATGACGTCACTTGTTAACTCAGTAGGGATGTTAATGGCCTGAAGAATACCATTTAACAATTTTCGGTTATTATATTGGATCGTTATCTCTAAGTTTAACGTTCGGAACAGTTCAAACGCCATATCCATAAGTTCAGCTTCTGCCATGACAGACTCAACACCGACGATATCAACGTCGCATTGTATAAATTCACGAAATCTTCCTTGTTTAATTGGCCCATCTCGAAATACTTTCCCAATCTCATAACGTTTAAAAGGGAGGCGGAGGTTCGGATTCATTGCCACAACTTTTGCGAATGGAATAGTTAAATCGTATCGTAAGGCGAGCTCACGTTTCCCTTGATCCTGAAGTGTATATATTTCTTTTAATATTTCATCGCCACCGCCGTACTTGTAAGACATAAGCTCATACATATTTAACGTCGGCGTTTCTAAAGGTTTGCATCCGTATCGTTCAAACGTATCTTCACAAGCTCTTTTAATTTTATTTCGCAGCACTTGTTCTTCTGGTAAATAGTCTTTCGTTCCTTTTACATTTCTCATTTCCATCATAATCACTCCTTTTTTAAATTAAAAAAAGCTATGCAGGTATAAAAATACCCACATAGCTTTATGAACGCTTCGTGGGTCAACAGGAAAAACCCTGTACCCACGAAGAAAAATTTTTCTTCGGATACACGGCGTTACGTATGATGATAAAGTTGGAAAGAAGTATTAAAATTTCGCATTGCAAATCTCTCCTTAACGTAAGTTTTTCCAAATTATATCAGATGATTTTTGAATTATCAATATTTTTAGTTTTGAAAAATACGTGAAGTTATGTAGGAGAAATGGAAAAGGGTGTATAATAAAGGAAAACTTAATGATATGAAATAAAGTTTTAAGGAGAACGTTATGAAAAAAGATAAAACAAATGCGATGCGAATATTAGATAAAGAAAAAATTGAATATTCGATGATGTCATATGATCCAGACGATGGGAAAATTGATGGCGTATCAGTAGCCGAGAAAATTGGACGAGAAGTGAGAGAAGTATATAAAACGTTAATCGCTCAAGGGAATAGTAAAAATTATCATGTGTTTATTATTCCGGTAGATGAGGAACTAAATTTAAAAGCTGCCGCAAAAGCAGTAAGTGAAAAGAAAATTGAAATGATTCCTGTTAAAGATATTACGAAAGTGTCAGGATACATTCGCGGCGGTTGTTCACCAGTTGGAATGAAAAAGTTATTTTCTACATGTATCGATGAAAGCGCCCAATCACTTGAAACGATGATTGTAAGTGGAGGGAAAATCGGCGTGCAAATTGAGCTTAAAGTGGATGATTTGGTGAAAGTAACGAGAGCGCAATTTGGTGAAATAACGAAATAATGATACATAGGAAAAGCAGTTCTAGTTTTATTGAATTTAGATAATATTTTATAGGATAGTTAGTTCATTATGGGGCTGATTATCCTTTTTATTTACGTAATAATACATTATGTTAACCGATTATGTGTACAGTATTCAGCCGAAAACAAACAACATATCAACTCTCTAAAATGGTAAAATAGGGAAAAGGGCATCCTGAATATTACCTTTAGAAACCACTATTTATCACATAGGGGTTTTTAAAAAAGTAAAGGGGGGAGATAAAGGAAATATATTAATGGATTGTACATATCACTTATATTGATGGTGTTTATTAATTTGCTTAATTTTACAATTTTTGATAATAAATACTCAGGGATAACAATGTATCTTTCTTCCGTTATATTCATAATTGGGAGCGCATTTTTTGGAAGTGCAAAACGGCTTAAAATGAGTGAAAAAAAATAAACCTTTTAGGAGGTTATAATCATTAATGAAACAACAAGAACAAGTTATCTTTCGTGAGGTTCAGCGATCCCCAATTTGGGTATGGATACTCATATTAGGGATCTCCATGCTGATGTGGTATGGATTTATTCAACAAATTATTCTTGATATCCCGTTTGGAGATAAACCAGCTCCTAATGGTGTCTTAATTGTTATGTGGTTGTTGTTCGGGATTGCCTTTCCTGTATTAATGCTTGGAGTATTGAAACTGATCATTGAGGTCCGTGAAAAAGGTCTTTATGTCCGCTTTGTTCCTTTTCATTTTCAATATAAGCAGTACCTTTTCAAAGATATACATCATTATGAATGCATTACTTACAGTCCGATAAAACGATTTGGAGGATGGGGAATTCGTTTTAACCTTAAGAATGAAAAAGCCTATAACATGAATGGAAATAAAGGAATAGAGTTAAAGTTGCAATATAACACAGTAGTAATCGGCACTCAAAAATCAGAAGAATTAAAAAAAGCACTGGACTCAGTACAAAAGTATATTGAAAATTAAACTTCAACAAACGGGCACAATTCAACAATTTCTACTAGGTATACCTACTTTATAAATAACTTGAATTTACTTCCTATATCGAAAACTATGCAAATAAGCTGTTCACTAGATTCTCATAGAAAACTGTGGTGAGATAAAATTTTTGATTTTGCAGTACTTCAAAATCTTAACTAGAGTGCTAGTATCGGTACCCCACAATAAAAAGGCAGGAACATATCAAATATGTTCCTGCCTTTCATTTTAGAGAGATGTTTCCTAACAGTTGATTTTGTTAACGAAAGTCGACTTTAAATCCATATTTTGTGTGAAATAAAAGCATATAATAAAAGTATGAGGTGATGATGTGAAGGAGATAAACATTCATAAAATAATTGCGGATAAGAGAAAAGAAAAGGGAATTACGCAGGAAGAGTTAGCGATGTATATTGGTATTACGAAGGCATCTGTTTCCAAATGGGAGACAGGGCAGAGTTATCCGGATATTACATTTTTACCACTGTTAGCATCGTACTTTAATGTAAGTATAGATGAACTAATCTGTTATACACCGCAAATGGAACCGGAAGGTATTAGGAATTTATATCATCGACTAGCGGAAGCTTTTATTGAAGAACCATTTGATGAAGTAATGATAGAGTGCAGAGGAATCATCAAAAAATATTATTCTTGTTTTCCGTTATTACTTCAAATGGGACTACTTTTTATTAATCACCATATGTTAACAGAGGATACGGATAAAAGAATTGAAATGTTAGAAGAGGCAATGCATCTCTTTAGCAGAGTGCAAGAAGAAAGTAACGATGTTTCTCTTGTGAAAGAGGCGGTATCGTTTCAAGCAACTTGCTATCTTATACTCAATAAAGCGAATGAAGTATTGCAATTGCTTGGCGAAACGATACGTCCTAACGTTCCAGAGGAGGATTTAATTGCACAGGCGTATCAAATGCTTGGAAATAATGAAAAAGCAAATGAAATAATGCAAATTAGTATGTATCAACATTTAATACAACTCGTTGCGACAATACCGAATTATGTAGTAGTAAATGCTTCAAGCGCTGAAAAGGTAGAGGTAATTTTAAATAGAGCTTTTATGTTAATAGATATATATGAAATAGAAACATTACATCCCAATATGACTTTAAAAGTATACTATGCTGCTGCGCAAGTATATTGTATGCAAGGCAATTTTGAAAGAGCATTAGAAATGTTACGGAAATATGTAGCAGTTTGTGCGGCAAGCTTCACAGTAAATAGTCTGCATTTACACGGTGATTCCTATTTTGATGCGATTGATGGATGGTTTGCAGAGTTTCCGCTCGGCGCTAAAACAGTTAGAAATGAAGAGATTATAAAGCGAAGCATGTTACAAAGTATTGCAGAGAATCCAGTTTTCGCTCCAATGAAAGATGTAAGAGAGTATAAAAATATAATAACGAGTTTGAAATTTAAATTGGATATAAAAGAATAGGGGGACAAAATGATGACTTTTGACGAATATGAAGTAGCGATCAAAAGTGAATTAACGCTGCAAGGTACACTCACTAAACCGAAAGCTGACGGGAAGTATGCTGCGGTTGTCATCATCGCTGGATCTGGAGAGATTGATCGTGATGGAACGATCGTACCGCTAAAGCTTGAGGCGAACATATATAAAGATTTAGCGCATGTAATAGCGGGGCTGGGTGTAGTGACGCTCCGCTTTGATAAGCGCGGAGTAGGAAAGAGTGATGGAGAATTTCTGAAGACTGGAATGTGGGATTTAGTTAGTGATATAGAGTCTACGATTACGTATTTAAAAGAACAACCATTTGTTGATCCAGAAAATATCATTTTAGCTGGTCATAGTGAAGGATGTATGTTGGCAACAGTAGTAAATGCAAGAACACCAGTTAATGGGCTTATCCTTCTTACAGGGGCTGCGGAATCATTAGAAGAGGCTACGAAAAGACAAAGGGAAATTGCATATAAAGAACTAAAGGAGCAGAAAGGAATAAAAGGAAAACTAATGCGCCTTCTCAATGTAGAGAAACGTGGAGAGAAGCAAATGGAAAAAATAAAAGAGAAAATGATGAATACAGAAAAAGATACGATTAAAGTTGGTTTTAAACCGATGAACGCAAAGTGGTTTAGAGAGCATTTTCAGCATGACATTTATAAAGATTTAATGAAAGTAACGTGCCCGGTATTAGCAATCGCTGGTGATAAAGATATTCAGGCTGATCCTGAAAGAGCGAAGCGGATCGGTGATTATGTGAAGGGTGATTCTGAAGTACATGTAATAAAAAATATGGATCATAGTTTAAAAAGTTTTGAGGGGGAGTTCAAAGCTTTAGAGTTTAAAAAGAATTATGAAAAAGGAGCGGGAAAGCCCCTTCATCCAGAGTTGGAAGAAATAATTGTGAATTGGCTGGATACACATTTTAACTCGCAACATGCGGGTAGTAAGATTCCCGGCTCAATATTAGGCGAAAGTGAGGAAGTCGGAAGGAAGAGTAATTTTCTGTAAAAAAACGGTTGTTGTAGGTTGATTTAGTTTAGTATATGAATTTTTTTTTTTTTTTGCGAATTCATTCATTATAAAATGTTCGTTTTTATTAATTAACGAGATAAAAACGAACATTATTTTATTTTAAATAAATTGGGTAATTAGACTATAACATTAATGTTTATCATTGAATATAATAATAATATAATGGAGGTGGTGTTATATGGCTCTTACTACAGGACCAATTGAAAACGTAGGAAATCAACCTGCTAATGCAAATAAAGTTAGGGTGAAGATCCTTAACCGTACTGCGGGCCCACTTACTGGAGTAGCTAGAGTTTTTAGACTTGACGGTTCATTAGTATTAATTGAACAGGTAAACTTCAATGTGAATTCTAATGCTTCTACTTTTGCAACTCTAAGTTTAGTTCATCCTGCTCTTGGACAAGCATTTGAATATGAAGTTCAAATTGTTCCTAATCAACCTGGTGGACTATATAGTGTTTATGGACTAACAGCTGAAAATGTTATTATTACTGCACAACGTGTTGTGAACTCAGAATTGACACAGTTTCTTTAATTAAAATAGATTGGTGCCTACATGGTATCCAATCTATTTTTGTACGTATTATTCAGAGAAAGAATGGTTTTACACAAAAATAAAGATAGTTATGGAAAAGGGAAAAGTCGAGCTATCATCTTAATTTTTATTATTTCTGTCTTAGACCGTATCTGTTTTGTGGCACGGTTTTCTTTGAATGCATTTTATTCAAACTGTTTTTTAAAGTATTTATCAAATATGCATTATTGCATAAATAAATTTAAATTTATAAGTTAATATTAAACTACTTTTTAGTTGTAAAGAATATGTTAATAATCTTTATAAGAAAAGGATATTCCTTGTAAAAAGTGAAATTGTTTGGAATGTGAATAAACAGAAAGTTTAGAAGTGATACAGACTGGATAGAGTCTTGTATTAAATAAACAGAAAAGGGGTATGGGTTTCTAAAAGGTTTCGGGGGTTAGAAAGCACTTTTTAGTTAATAGCTTTAAATTATATTTTAAAGGGGAATGGGTATATGAAGTTTCGAAATACAAAGATTGCTATGGTTACACTATCTTCATTTTTTATTTTAGGTTCTGCATCTCTATCATTCACAGATACTATACACGGTGAAGTAGCTTCTGCATCAGCACAAGAGATTATTGTGAAAAATTATGATGATACATATTATAATAACGCAATAGGAAAAACGGGATTAGAATTAAAGAAGGAACTGCATAATATTATTGATAATCATACAAAGCTATCATACAGTGCGGTTTGGGAAGCAATAAGAGATACTGATGAAGATCCAAATAATAAAAATAATGTGATACTCTTATATACTGGTCGTTCGCAAGGGAAACTTACGAATGGATCAGGAGTAAATAACTGGAACCGAGAGCATGTTTGGGCAAAATCTCACGGTGACTTTGGAACGACTGCAGGACCTGGAACAGATCTACATCATTTAAGAGCGACGGATGTATCTGTAAATAGTTCACGTGGAAATCTAGATTTTGATAATGGTGGTGTGAATCATTCTGAAGCGACAGAATGTAAATATGATAGTGATTCTTGGGAACCTCGTGATAGTGTAAAGGGAGATATTGCTAGAATGCTGTTTTATATGGCTGTTCGTTACGAGGGAGACAACGGCGAAATAGATTTAGAACTAAATGAAAAAGTGAATAACAATAAAGATCCATACATGGGGAAACTATCTGTCTTATTAAAATGGAATGAACAAGACCCGGTCGATGATTTAGAGCGAAAGCGTAATGAAGTGATTTTTACAAAATATCAACATAACCGCAATCCTTTTATTGATCATCCAGAATGGGTAAATAAAATCTGGAACTAAGATTTTTAAAGGTATTATATTTTGATAAAAGGGATTGATCATTATGATCAATCCCTTCTTATATTTTTACTAGAATAAATGATTTTTATAGGACTAGTGAGGGAAATAGAATAGATATTTATATGGAACGATAGTACTTATTTATCTAGTTAAGTATTTAGTAAGGTCCCCACTCAATATTCACCCCAACAATAAGAAAAACAAGTCCAATGATAAACCAAATGAGTGCAAGTGGAGCCATGAAACGAATCCATTTTCCATAAGAAATCCCGCTTGCTGCGAGAACGCCCATTAAAACACCGGAAGTTGGATTTAAGCAGTTTACTACACCTTCTCCGAGCATAACAGCTTGTACTGTAACTTGGCGTGTAATGTGCATAAAATCAGCTAATGGAGCTAATATCGGAATAAAAATAACCGATTCTCCTGTCCCGGATGAAATGAGGAAATGTAATGCGGCACTACTCACATACATGCCGATAACACCAAATACAGGGTTTTGTCCTTCGAGAGCTTGTGCGAGTTGGTTAACAATTGTATCAAGCAATTTTCCTTGTTCTAAAATGACTGAAATACAGCGAGCCATTCCGACAATTAAAGCACCGTAGATAAGGTTTTGGCAGCCAGTTAGAAAAGTAGAAGCGATATCGTTTGCTTTCATGCCACCTATTATTCCGGCTGTAATTGCTATGAAAATAAAAGTAGCGGTCATTTCTGCGTCCGTCCAATGTAGACGAAAAGCGCCTATTAAAAATGCAATTAATGATAAAGCTGAAACGAGTAAAATTAATTTATGACGTATCGTCCAAGGAACTTCCTTTTTCTCTGCTTCTTTTTCGCTTGAAAGAGCGTTACTTGGAAACCAGTTGTCGCCAAGGATGCTTCCTTTATTCGATTTTTTCAAGCGCTTTACATACCAATTTATATATAGAATGGTAGCAAGTAAAAAAGATATATAAATTGCTGTGCGTAAACCAATTCCCGAAAACATCGGAAGTTCTGCGATCTTTTGTGAAATGCCTAAAGGTGAGGGAGATAAAATAGTAGCATTAAAACCAGCATAAGTACCTAAATAAATAATTGCTACACCGACGATAGCGTCCCATTTTAACGTGCGTGCAACGATGATGCCGATGGGGATAAAACCGATAACTGAGTTAACGATAATACCAGTCGTTCCAAGAATAGAAAAAAGCGCAGCAACTATACAAATGAAAAGTAATTGCTGATTACGAAATTTGTTAATAACATGATAGATTAAACCGTCAAGAGCACCTGTTTTTTCAAGAATTGCAATGGCTCCACCTGTAAATAAAATTAGAAAGATAATAGGAGCAGCAAGTGTCATTCCTTTTTCAATAGCGGTAAAAAAAGAAACAAATCCTACGGGTGATTGCGGAACAGAATGGTAGCTACCTGGTATTGTCGTTGTAACGGTCCCGTTTGTAACCCTTTTAAATTCTCCAGCAGGAACGAAGTACGTAGCAATGGCGCAAAGTAAGGCAATAAAAAATAGTAGTACGTACGCATCAGGCATTTTAAACTTTGGTTTACTAGGTTGTTTTTTTGCCTCAGTTTGTATTTGCATAAAATCCCTCCTTCTTTACTTGGTTAATTTTTAATATTCTGAATTTAATCTGTGAAATAGATTATAATAAAGGTAGCTTCTTAAGGCAATAGTTTTTGTATCCTTTCCCGTACATACAAATTATTGCAATATTAGACAGGGAAACGATAATAAGCCAAGAATATGTTATGTAGAAAGAAAAAGGAAAAGAGGGAACAAGATGTGGAAAACTACTGATCTATGTGATGAATTTGAAAAGGAATTACAAATATGTCGCCAGTCTTTTCGGTCTTTTGGGAAGAAAGAACAATTCCACGGGAAAATTGCAACTGTAAAAGTGAAAGATGATAATGTACTAGTGAAGGAAGGATTGCAAACATTACCAGAAGGAACAGTATTAGTTGTTGATGGCGGAGCGTCTACGAATTGTGCGTTACTCGGTGATAATTTGGCAGCTATTGCGGAAGAAAGAAAGCTAGCAGGAATTATTGTGAATGGGTATGTTCGTGATTCTAGTGAACTAAAGAATATTAATATTGGTATTTTAGCGTTAGGAACGATGCCAAATAGAAGTGTGAAAGAAGGAAAAGGAGAACGAAATATTTCATTGCACTTTGGACAAGTAGAATGGAATCCAAATGAATATGTCTATGCGGATGAAGATGGCGTCATTATTAGTGAAAAGAGTTTACATCGTTAAGAGTTAATAAGTTATTATTCTTAGAAAATAAATCCGATAAAGCATGGACAAAATTCTTTGTCAATAGTAAAATAATACAGAAATTTAAAATTTACAGAATGTATAGGTTTATCGTTTTACGATAACTTAAATGGGAGTAAGTTGTGCCAAGAAAAGTGAATGTTATCACAATGATACGTTCATAAACAAAATTATTTTTCCTATACAAATATAGCCGCGAATGATGCGGGTAGGAGGTGTTGTACATTTTTGTTCGACACTTACAAAAAGAGAGTGTCAATCGCACGCCCTTGAAGGGCCTTTTTTTGTGTAAATGGTAGTAAGGGAGGAAATTTTGGGATGGCAATGTTGAAAAAATGGCTGCTTACGTCGTTAATGGCAGTGACACTTGTATTTGTTTCTTTTGCGAATACAGTACATATTACGTTTGCTGAAGGAAATACAGCAAAACTTGCAATTATTGGGGAATCACAAAAAGGCATTATGTTATGTCCGAAAGAAGAGCAAATTAAAGATGGGGAAACAGCTTTAAGTTTGCTGCAAAAGGTCATGGGGGACAAAGTAGAATCTGAAACGATGTCGTTTGGAACATATGTAAAAGGCATCGATGGTTTAATGGCCGGGGCTACAAGTGCTTGGCTGTATGATGTAAATGATCAGTCTGCAGAAGTCGGAGCAGATAGTTATAAATTAAAATCTGGAGACGTTGTTGTCTTTCGTTTTGTTTCAGACTGGAGCAATATAAGCCAGGAAACATTGAAAGAAACGTTAGATAAGTTCGGAACGTGTAAAACAGAAGAACCTGACGGCGGCAAACCAGAAGAACCAAAATCAGAAGGTCAAGATGATAAAACGCCAGATGGGAAAAACCAAGGTGACCAAGACGGTAAAACGCCAGATGGGAAAAACCAAGGTGATCAAGATGGTAAAACGCCAGATGGGAAAAACCAAGGTGACCAAGACGGTAAAACGCTAGATGGGGAAAACCAAGGTGACCAAGATAGTAAAAAACCAGAACAACCAAAGCAAGAGAATGTTCAAATTCCAGCGAAGCAATTAGAGGAAGCAATCTCAAAAACATCTGAAAAAATGTTACAAGATGGAATTGAAAGTGACTGGGTAGCTGTAGCGCTTTCTCGTTCTGGAAAGAATGTGCCAATTGAGGCAAAATTAAATTATGTTAAGTCAGTAACTGAAAAAGTAGAAAAGCGCATTAATCGTTTTTCAGCGACAGATTTAGCTAGAACAATTATTATGATGAATGCAATGAGTGCAGACCCTAAAAATGTAGGTGGACATAATTTAGTTCAAAAATTGTATGAGTCAGATAAAGTGAATTCTGTTACAGGTTATGCATTTGCTTTACTTGCATTTGATACGAAGAAGTATGAGATTCCAGTTGAATCAAAATGGAACAGAGTTGCTCTAGTGGAAGCACTGTTAAATAATCAGCATACAGACGGTGGATGGACTTATAATAGTTCAGGTAGTAAAGATAGTGCTAGTAGCGTTGATGTAACAGGTATGGTTTTATCAGCATTAGCTCCTTATCAAGAGCGATCAGATGTGAAACCAGCTATACAAAAAGCTGTTGCGTATTTATATAACGAACAGCTGCAAAATGGTGGTTTTTCAGCTGATGGACAAGAAAATTCAAATAGTACTGCGCAAGCAATTATTGGATTATCGCTTGTTAAAGATGTAGATCAAAATCGTCTTCATAAGGCAATGCAAAACCTATTATCATATCAACTTTCAAATGGTGAATTTAAATGGTTACCAAGTGATCAAAATGGTAACGGAATGGCTACAGAACAGGCTCTTTTAGCATTACTTCAATTTAAGGAAATGGGAAAATCTATTTATGATTGGTCTAATGTAGACGCTGGTAATGTAATTAAGCCAAAACCGATTGAAGAGCCAGAAAAGGTCGTTGAACCAGAAAATAATGTAGTAGAAAAAGAAGTTACTGAAGAACCGAAAGAACAAAAACAAATACAACAAGAAACAAAAGATGAAAATCTAAAAGTAGTTGTAGATAACGAACCGGTTAAGAATAAAAAAATCGGAAACGGTAACAGTCTACCAAAAACAGGAGCATCTTCTCATGGTGCAGCAACAGAAGTAGGTATGGGTGTATTATGTATTGCTTCTGCATATGTATTATGGAGACGTAAAGCAGCTTAACAAAAAATTAGGAGCAATTATTTGCTCCTAATTTTCGTATGAAAGGTGAGAGATAGGATGAGTAAGGTGAAATGGTTCATTTCTTTACTGCTTTCGCTCGGGCTACTTGCCGGATGTGAAGAGGCAGCTGTAAAGCCTGAGAAGAAGGTAGAACCGAAGCAAGAAGAGGTAGCGAAACAAGAAGAACAAAAAGATGAAGCGAAGCCGGAAGAAAAAACAGAAGAAAAGCAAGCTGAATCAGAGCAAAAGCAGCAAGAAGAACAGAAAGAGAAACAAGAACAAAAAGTAGAAGAGAAGCCGAAAGAGGAAAAGCCGCAGGCACAACCAGAGGTAAAGAAAGAAGAGAAACAACAGGAACAACCGAAAGAACAGCCGGCTGTAAATAAGCAACCAGAGCAGCAACAAGCACAAGAAGAGAAACAACAACCGAAAGCACCAGAAGTAAAAGAAGAAGCAAAGGTTGTGAATCAGCCGAAAGAAACACCGAAGCAGGAGCAAAAAGAAGATCCGAATAAAGCGGAGAAAACGATACCGACTCCGACCGTTCCCAATTCTGAACAACGAAAACCAGATCCGGTTCCACCGCCTAAACCACAAGCAAAACAAGTAACAATCTCGGTAAAAGGAAATAACGGATATATAATGGGTGCGAAAAAGATGGATGTACAAGAAGGCGATACAGTGTATAAAGTATTGCAACGTACAGGATTAGATGTTGATGCAAGCGGATCTAGAGATAGTATTTATGTAAAAGGTATTAATGATTTATATGAAAAAGATATTTCGGATACTAGTGGTTGGAAATATCGTGTGAACGGTGCTTTTCCAAACCATAGTGCTGGTGTAGTTACGGTAAAACCAGGAGATACAATTGAGTGGGTATACGTATTACAATAAGAAAGGCATTCGGTAAAGGGCTATGAAAATAAGTTTTTTTTCTTTACATCCTTTTGTGAATTTTTTCTATTATATCGGGGTGATGATACTATGTACGATGTGTCTTCATCCTCTTTTTTTAATTGGAGCAATAGTATTAATTATTATGTTAAATGTGATGCAAGGAAATGGCGAAAAGATAAGAAAGATGCTACCGAGCACAATTGTTTTCTTTTTTATGGTAATTTTATTTAATTCGTTATTAACGCATAGAGGTCGAACTACGTTATTTTGGTTAGGTGATAGCCGTATTAAGCTTGAGGCGATTATGTTTGGAATAGTAATGGGGTTATTACTAGTTGCAGTTATGTTTAAGTTTGCGTCATACAATGATATTATTTCCAGTCATAAATTTTTATATTTGTTTTCAAGAATTTCACCGAAAGTTGCATTGTTAACGATGATTACAGTAAGATTTGTTCCTTTGTTTATAAGACGATTAAAGAAAATCACACTCGTCCAAAAAACGAAAGGTGTGCAGGTAGATTCAGGTTCGATAATTGAACGCGTCAAAAATGGTATGCAATTGCTGCAAGTATTATTAATTTGTTCATTAGAAGATGCACTGCAAACGGCAGATTCTATGCAAGCTCGTGGATTTGGTGTAACGAAGCGTACGACGTATATTCGCTATAGAATGGAAAGGCGCGATTGGTATACGCTCAATTATTTAATCATTTTATTTATAGCTGCTATTGTATGTAGTAATTATGGCGGAGGGAAATTAATTATTTATCCGAAAGTCGAATCTATTTTATTCCAGCAATACGATGGAATGATGTTTGTATTATTTACACTGTTTATTAGTTTACCAATCATAATGGAAGGGAGAGAATGGATATGGTGGCGCATGCAGAAATAAACAATTTATCATTTGTATATGCTGATGAAAACGAATACGCGTTACAGCATATTTCTCTTTCTGTTCAAAAAGGTGAGTTTGTTGCACTTGCTGGAGGATCGGGATCTGGGAAGACGACGTTATTAAAACATTTTAAAAAGGAGTTACTTCCAATTGGTATGCGTTCTGGAGAGATATTTTATGAGGGTGTTTTAATAGAGGAAGTAGCTGATTTGTTATCTGCCCAAGAAATTGGGATGGTATTTCAAAACCCAGAAAACCAGATCGTTATGGATACAGTGATTCAAGAATTAGCATTTTCTTTAGAAAATATCGGATTACCATCACATATTATTCAAAAAAGAATAGCAGAGCTTATTAGCTTTTTAGGATTTCAAGATTTATTGCATCAATCTGTTCATACGTTATCTGGTGGGCAGAAGCAGCTTGTCAATTTAGCTGCGGTATTAGTTATGCAGCCGAAATTGCTATTATTAGATGAACCGACAGCGCAGTTAGATCCAATCGCTGCAAAAGAGTTTTTAGGATTATTAAAACGGATTAATGAAGAACTTGGAATTACGATTATTTTAAGTGAACATCGTTTAGATGAAGTTATCCCGCTTGCAACACGCGTTGTTTGTATGGATAATGGCCGTATTATGTATGATGGTAGTCCTAAAATTGTTATTACGGATATGTGGGGAGTAGAAACATTCCGTCCATTTATTCCGCAAATTCCAAGGCTATTTTTAGAGTGGAATGTGAGAGATATTCCGTTTACAGTGCGAGAGGCGCAAATGAAAATGAATGATTTTGCAGCGATATCATATGTAAATGACCCAATAGCACAAAGTGAAAAGCAAGAGGTAATTTTAAGCGCAGAGCATATTTCGTTCCAATATGAAAAAAATAGTCCGCTTATTTTACGTGATTTATCAGTTTCGATTGAAAAAGGAAAATGGGTAGCGCTCGTTGGGAAGAACGGTACAGGTAAGTCTACACTGTTAACGATTTTAGCAGGATTACAAAAAGCGAGAAGAGGAAAAGTAAAGTGGAACGGAAAAGTGATACATAAAATCGATTCGAAAGAACGGTTTAAAAGTATTGGGTATGTATCGCAGCATCCGTATTACCATTTTACATTTGATACAGTATGGGACGAGGTTTATGAACGTGCGCGTGAATTATATGGAGAACAAGGAAAAGAAATAGCAGAAGATACGCTAAAACAGTTTTGGTTGTATTCGCTTAAAGAACGCCATCCGCACGATTGTAGCGGAGGAGAGCAACAATTACTTGCGTTATGTACGACGTTGTTATCAAAGCCGACTTTATTATTACTGGATGAACCGACAAAGGGATTAGATCCATGGAAGAAAGAAAGAGTAGGAGAGCTATTTAGGAAGCTACAAAAAGAAGGTACAACAATTGTAATGGCAACGCATGATATTGAGTTTGCAGCGAAATACGTGGATCAATGTATGATGTTATTTGATGGAACAGTCATTATGAATGATGCACCGAAAGAATTTTTTAGCGGCAACTTCTTTTATACAACATCTATTAATCGATTCATTCGAAAAGAATTGCCATATGCATTAACGTGGGAGGATGTGTACGAAGCTTGTCCAAACGATATGTTGCATTCATAATATGTATCTTTGCAGTAATAATCGGCACATTACTCTTTACGACACTTGTCATGGACGGTTATTACATGTTAAGTAGTTTGTTTATATTAGCGGTTATTATGTTACCTTTCTATATCCGTTTTGAAAGAAAGGCGTTTGTTTCACGTGAAATTGTTCTCGTTGCTGTATTAGCGGCAATTGCAGCAGTAAGCCGGGTACCATTTTCTATTTTACCAAGTGTACAACCAACTTCTTTTGTCATTATCGTTTCTGCAATTGTATTTGGAAGTGAAACTGGTTTTATGATTGGTGCTACAGCAGCAATCGTATCTAATATTTTTTTGGGACAAGGTCCATGGACACCGTGGCAAATGTTTTCGTGGGGCATGATTGGTTTTATAGCAGGTTTACTTCGTAATACATTTTTTATGAAAAAGCTATGGGGGAGACTTCTTTACGGAGTAATTGTTGGCTTTTTATTTGGCTGGATTATGAATTTCTGGGGCCTTCTCGGTTTTATACGAGAAGCAACATGGGAAACTGTCATTTCGTATTATATCGCAAGTTTTTACTTTGATTTGAGCCATGCGATTTCGAATGTTATTTTCTTATTACTATTTAGTACTTCATGGATTACGATTCTTACAAGATTTAAAAAGAAATACGGTATATTAGATGAGCATAACGTGACATAGAAAAGCATACTCATATAAGGTAGGGTCGCGACTTACATATTCGTTTGCCTCTTTCATGCTTCTTACATAATGTAAGGAGCATTTTTTTGTCAAAAAATCGATTCAATATGCATCCGCTATTATATAAAATTATTTGTATAATTGTAGGTGAGAACTTTTTTCAAAAGGGAGGTGTATAGTTAATGAAGTTAGTTATTCCGAAGCAACATGGTGCATGGGCTATGCTTGTTATTCCTTTTTTATTAAGTGTCATACTTGGGAAACCTACTATTTATCATATTCCATTGTTTTTAGCGTGGTTCTTTATCTATTTAGCCACGTATCCATTTCTTACGTACATAAAGCAAAGACGAAAAAAAGAGTTTTTACAAGCTGCCATTGTTTATTTTATTATTGCGTTCCTATTTGGGACGATTTCTTTATTATATGAGTGGCGAATTCTTTTATTCGTAATAGTAATGATTCCATTATTTATAGTGAATATGTATTACGCTCGTCAAAAAAATGAAAGAGCACTATTAAATGATATTTGTGCGATTATTGTGTTTTGTATCGGTGGGTTAATTAGTTATTACTTTTCAATGAAGCAAATCGATCATACAGCTATATTTATTGCACTTATTTCATTTTTATACTTTTTAGGTAGTACGTTCTATGTGAAAACGATGATTCGTGAAAAAAATAATCCGAAGTATCGTCTTATATCTTGGGGATATCATATCGTATTAACGATAATTGTATTTGCGATTAATCCGTGGTGTTCTCTTATTTTTATACCAAGTGTCATTCGAGCAATTGTGTTGTATGGCAAAAAAATTTCTATTATAAAAGTAGGAATTTTAGAAATTGCTAATTCTGTATATTTTTTAATCATAACGGCAATAATTATGAAGTATGCCATTTGAAAAAACTTCCCATCAATTGATGGGAAGTTTTTAATCTTTTTCTAAAATGTGAACGGTGTACTCGCAACGTTGAATAGCTTGTTCAACAGCATAAAGTGATTGTTCAATACGAGCGCGATTAAAATCTTTTTCAACTGTTTCGAGCGCTTCTTCTAAACAATTTTTAGCTTCTTGTAATGATTGAAAAGAATCTTGTACATATCCGCGAGCATTTTGATGCATTTCATAATCCTCCTTGCATGTTCGTATATGGGTAGTATGAACAGTAAGGAAGAAAATATAATTTGTTATATTTATTATATTTGTTTGACAATTAAAGTGGAATTACGTATAGTAAGAATTAAGTGAATATTTTCTTATCCAGAGAGGTGGAGGGACTGGCCCGATGAAACCCAGCAACCGCGATGCAGGTGCTAATTCCAGCAGAACATATTTGTTCTGGGAGATAAGACGAAGATATATACGTAACTTCTTCTTATCGGAGAGGTTTTTTTATTGCAAAAAAACCGATTACGAAAATTTATATTAAGAAGAAAGGGGTTGCGCATTACTGTGACACTCGAAAAATACGTAAAACTGCGTAGTACAGTTTATGAATATATGATAGAGCAAGATAAGCCGATATCATTGTTAGATATTCAAGAACATATCGTTTCGCATCATGAAGGAAAATTCACGAAAAAGATGTTGCATCAATTTTATTTATCAAGATTATTAGACGAACTAAAACTGGATGGGAAAATTACATTAGCTGATGAATATCTCTATGCTGAAAAAGGGGTATTGTATAAGGCGAGAAAAGGGAGCTAAGCTCTCTTTTTTCTTAAAATAACGGAGTATGTAGAGTAAAAGACTGCTAAAGCAGCCTGATACAGGGAATGGTGTTGAGTGTGTAGTGTCAAAAATTGAATGTGCCTGAAAGAGGCAATTCATATCGGCTGCAAATGAAAAGAGACACCTTCGCCGAATAGGTGTCAGTCGTTTTGTCACGTAGACTTGCTACTTAACAGTAATTAGAATAACATGCAGGATTTTTGAAGTCAAAAGGGAATTAAAGGAAGGAGTACAATTATGTACGCTTACTTATTAAAAGATATAACGAAATGGATCCCAAAGTACATTGTAGATAAGGGATATGAATATTATGAAGATGGGCATGTAGAAGATGTTGAAATACAAGATAAAAAAGTGTTTGCTTTCGTTACTGGAAATGCAGGGAGTTATGAAGTAGCTATCGATCTCGAAGATTTTTCAAAAAGTAGTTGCGAATGTCCGTATGAAAATTATTGTAAACATATGGCGGCAGTTGTTTATGATATGCAAGGTACTGGTGAGAGTGCAGTTAAAGAGAAACTGAAAGATTTAGAAAAAGAAGAGTTACTTACTGTATTAAATCGTTTATTACAAAGTTCGAAAAACATGCAAATTGTAGAGAAGATGTTAAAGAAGGAGAAACTTTAACGTATAGAGGGAGTTGTTATGTAGTGAACGTACTAATTGTATACGCTCATCCTAGTCCTTCAAGTTTTAATGCGGCGATTTTAAATCATGTGCAAAAAGGACTACAGGAAACAAATCATTCAGTTACCGTACTTGATTTATACAAAGAACAATTTGATCCAGTCCTCGTATTTAATGAAGAGAAGAAAAGACGTGATTTAGTAAATGAAGAAGAAACAGCTCGATACAGAACGTTAGTAGAAGAAGCAGATACAATTCTATTCATCTATCCAATATGGTGGTGGGGAATGCCAGCTATTTTAAAAGGTTTTATTGACCGTATTTTCGTAGCTGGATTTGCTTATAAATATGAAGGGGCTCTGCCGAAAGGATTATTGCAAGGGAAAAAAGCGTGGGTTATTAATACGTTAGACTCACCTCTATGGTACGTCGCATTGTTATATCGATCAGTAGATTGGATTATAATGAAGAGAGGTGTTTTACGTTTTTGTGGCATTCGCGATATAAAACGGTCAGTGTTTCAATCTGTGAAAACGAGTAAAGTATCAAAGCGTGAAAAATGGTTATTACAAATAGAAGAAAAGGCTCGTACATTATGAATGAAGTCGACCGTATTATAAATTGTGTTCAGTATGATGGCGAACTTTTTCGGAAGTATGTTACGTGTTTACTTCAATTGAAAAAATGCAGCGAAACATTTCAGCAAATTCAAATAGAGTTAAGAAATGATTATTTAATAAGAGGAATTTGTGAAAGAGAAGTTGATGAGGTAGTACGGGGAAGTAAAGAATATGAAATGCATTTTCTTCCTAAAGTATTACAGTGGAATTTTTTGAGGGGAAATCCACATCTAATTAAAAAAGTGTGCGAAGATTTTTTTGCATTTGAGTCATTACATCTTACGGAGTCAGAGTGGGAGAAGATTATAAATTGCGTGGGAAATAAGTGATTTATTATGTAAAAAAGCTAGTATAAAACTAGCTTTTCGTTTAAATAAATAAGAAACATAGACTAATGATAAAACCCGCATATAGTAAGTTCACAACACAAAATCCCATAATGTCACGAGCACCTAAACCAGCTATCGCTAATGCTGGTAATGCCCAGAAAGGTTGAATTAAATTCGTCCAAGCATCGCCCCATGCAATTGCCATTGCTGTTTTTGCAGCAGGTACACCAAGTTCAGCGCCAGCTGGAATCATAATTGGTGCTTGCACAGCCCATTGACCGCCGCCAGATGGAACGAAAATGTTAACAATGCCAGCACTTAAAAATGTAAAGAGCGGAAAAGTCGTTTCATTTGAAATGCTAATAAAGAAATTAGAAATAGCTCCTCCAAGTGAAAGTCCTTCACTATTTACTCCAATCATCATGCCCATAATTCCTGCGTAAAACGGAAATTGAAGTAAAATGCCAGAAGCACTTTTCGTAGAGTCTGAAAAAGCACGAATATACTGAATCGGAGTACGGTGGAAAATAAGACCTGCAATTAATAACATAAAAATCACGATATCGAGAGTAAGGTTAAAACCTTTCGTATAAAAGTAATTGAAAATATAAATGAGACCTAACAATCCAACGCAAAGTGTAATAATAATGCTATTTTCCATCTTTTCAGCGAACGTATTTTTTTCTACTTCTTGAGCAGCAGCTTCTTCATGGAACACGCTAGGATCTACTGTAATCGTATGTTTTTCATCTGGATGCATCGCTTTATTAATGAGAGGCATCGTAATGAGAAAAATAATAACTGGAACGAGAGCGTATGGTGAGAATAACGTTTCTGTTATTGGAATCGCCTCTTTAATACTTCCAGCAGTCGTTTTAATTAACGTTTCACCGCCTGTTGCTAACGTAAGAGGGATAGAGGCAGAAAGACCGGCATGCCAAATGAGAAATCCAGAGTAAGAAGAGGCGATTGCTAGTCTATAATCTAATCCGTCCAGCTGCCTTGCCACTTCTTTTGCGTATAAAACAGATACAACAATTCCAAAGCCCCAGTTTATGTATGCACCGAGTAAACTTACAATTGAAATGGCAATAATGCCTTGTCCAGTTGTTTTTGGTAGTCTGGCAGCTTTCGTTAATCCTTTTTTAATAAGAGGAGCATTTGCTAAAGCAGATCCAGTCACGAGTACAAGTGCCATTTGCATAGAAAAGGCGAGGAGTCCCCAAATTCCATTACCCCAGTGATTAATCATTTCTACAGGTGTTTGGTGAGTCGCAAACATACCAAAGAAGATAACGAAAACAGTTAGTAAACATGATAAAATAAACGGTTCTGGCAAGAAGCGTTGCACTAAGGCGACGCAACCATTTGTAAAGGAACGAAACAAAATAGATCAACCTCCTTATGTATATGTATTACAATTATTCGAGGTTGTTTAGGAGATAACCTTCAAAGTAAAGAAAATTCAGATATTTACAGAGTGTTAATTTATTGATAGATTGATATAGAGCCTCGTATCAAATTCTGCTTTTAATATACTAGAAGAAAAACGGTTGGAAATGGGGTAGCACTTATAGGGATAGTATAGAGAAAGGTTACTAGCTGGCTTCAAAGCAACTGTTGCAAAGGGAGAGGAGATTCAATACAATAGTGTTGCATTACATGAGAAATATGTTTTAGCACAAATCTAGCTAAAAATGTTTATACAAATACATTTAAAATTGATGGGGGAATTATGATCAAAAGTTTTTATCTTTTAAAGCCTAAAATGTTTACGGCAGATATATATTATAAAGTTTTTATTACAGGTGACTGTATATATTTTATAAAGATTGGCGGACAGTTTCATAGCCGACATGCTTATAAAAAACAATTACCTGGTATTTCAGAGCTATTGTTTTTGTTTTGGTTCAAAAAAATTGAGAAAAAACAATTAAACTTAGAAACTGAAATAGATGCAAAAATACATACTGGCGATGTACATGAACTCTTGCAATTAAAGAATAACTTTTCAATTGAAATAAATATAATTGAAGAGGTACTATTAAATAAACGAGGAACGTTTCATACAGGTTTTAATGATAATGGAACGATTTCCTTCATGTTAAAAAATGGTCAAAAAATAAAGTTCATCATCCCGGAAGAAACTTTATTTTCATCTATAGAAGAAATTTTCGACCAATATGAACAGACAATCTTTGTAAGGGAAGTGTTTTAAAGGAAACGATTAATTTATTATCTTTTTAATAAAGTGATAGAAAGCTTCATTAAAAAGATGAAGCTTTTTACTTATAAAAGATAACAAAAGTAATACATTCATTACTACATTTGTGTGTGAATTCAAGAAAAATTAAACCACCTAGCCCCTAAAGAGAATATAGGAAGCAGATGGTTTAGGTGTTTTGAGAGGTATCCTGTTTTCAGGATTTAGTTCAAATTATTGATTTGCATTTTTATATCGAGTAAATTTAAGTTTCTGGAATAATTGTAATAGCGACAGTCCGAACCGGAGTCTCTATTTCGTCGCCTTTACTTTGGCTATTGTAGTATTTAATCATTAATTCGTTAAGTTCGTTTTGAAATTTTCCAAAGTGTTCTTCATCTAGCTTTAATTCTACTACAGAAAAAGTAGCAGTATCTTCTTGACTGTTTTGTTCCTCTAATTTCTTAAGGTAACTTTGATATTGTGTCATAAGTGATAACTGATAATAGGAAATGTAGTTTAACTTTTCATCATCAGATAATCCTTTCCATTCACTTCCTTCAATTTTTGCATCTTCTTCATTGATTGCGTAATATTTTTCAGAAACAGATTTTACCTTTTTTTCTTTAATTACATGAACGATACCTGAATCAACCATAGTTTGTAGCTGTCTATATAGTGTTGCTTGTGGTACATTTTTAATGATTTTTACCATTTCTAATGGTGTTAACCCATCTTCTTTATTTCTCATTAACACTTGGCAAATTTTCATTCTTACCGGATGCATTAAAATTTCAACTTTATTACTCATTATATCACCTTATGTATTGTTTTTTATTCTCATTATAAATAATGAGAATAATGATTGCAATCCATCCGCTTTTGTTTTATCATTATCAATAATGATAATGAGATTTAAAAGGAGTGATGACAATGAAAATACATTATGGATTGAATGATCTTAAAGACATTGATATTATGGCTTTTCTACCCATTATATTACCAGTTATTGCAGTGGGAGCACTTTTAGTTTTAATTGCATTCATTGATTTATATCGACATAGGAAAACAAGAAAAAATGTACTTGTATGGACGTTAATTATTCTTTTCGTTAATATATTGGGACCTATCTTGTACTTTGTTATAGGGAGAAAGGACAGTGAGAAATTATGAAATTAGAGATTAAAAATGTAACAAAATCATTTAAAGGAAAAATTGCTGTGAATAATTTCTCGATGGAACTGCAAGCAGGGGAATGCGTCGGATTAATTGGACCAAACGGAGCAGGGAAATCCACATTAATAAAAGTAATTTCGGATATTACTAATCCAACTGCTGGTGAAGTTTTATTGAATGGGATAAAAATATCAAAAATGAAAAGTGAAATTGGTTATTTACCTCAATATCCTAATTTTTTTCATTGGATGACAGCGAGAGAAACGCTTACGTTTATGGGCCAACTTTCGGGGTTGAAAAAAGAAGAATTGTCAAAGTCGATTCCAAAAATGTTGGAGAAAGTTGGACTAAAGGAAGAAGAAAATGCAAAGGTTAGTACATTTTCTGGTGGAATGAAACAACGACTTGGTATTGCACAAGCATTATTGCATAAACCTTCGCTTATTGTCATGGATGAACCAGTATCCGCATTAGATCCGATCGGCCGGCGGGAAGTATTGAATCTGATTAAAGAAATAAAAAAAGATACAACCATTTTATTATCAACCCACATCTTAAGCGATGCAGAAGAAATCTGTGAACGATTTGTCATTATAAAAGATGGAACAAAAATAGAAGACACAACGATTACGGAGCTTTTACAACGTAATCGTGAAAATAAATTAATGATTGAAATAACAACTAAAGATCAAAATTGGATTGAAGTTGTAAAGAAATTACCGTATGTGAAGAATGTAGAAGTGGTTGGGCTTAAAATCAAAGTGAAGGTTGAAAGTATCGAAATAAACAAAAATATGTTACTGCAAAATGCACTCGAACATAAAGTGGACATTGTTAAATTTAAAATGAGCAACGATACTTTAGAAGAAATTTTCTTGAAATTGGTGGTGTAAAAATGAATAACTCAATGGTATTGATAAAAAAAGAATATGTTCAAATGTTACGTGATTTTAAGATTATTTGGCTACCAATTGTTTTTATATTTTTAGGTGCAACACAGCCGATAGTAACTCATTATTTGCCATCAATTCTAGAAGCATTAGGTGGAGGCCAGGGAATTACAATTGATCTGAGTATGGCAGCGCAAAAAGGGGGCGAAGTATTAGCGAGTACTTTAGGATCCCAGTTTGATCAGCTTGGACTTATGATTCTAGTGATTTCTATGATGGGTGCAATTCAAACAGATAAAGCTAATGGTATGTTGGCCTTTATTTTAACAAGGCCCGTTACTGTTACTTCATATGTAGGTGGGAAAATAGTGTCAAACTATTTAATGGTAGCGTTTAGTGTAACAATTGGATACGTAGCTTCTTATCTATATGTAAATTTTCTTTTTACTGCCGTTCCATTTGCACACCTAATTACTGGATTACTATTTTATCTAATTTGGGTTCTTTTTATCGTATCTTTCACAACAATGATAAGTGCTATTTTTCACAGTCAAGGTATGATTGCATTAATTTCAATTGTTTTCCTTTTAGCCTGCAGAGTAATCGTCGGTTTGAATCCAATAATGGATCAGCTTAATCCAGCCGGTATGAGTAAGTATGCAATGGAAACGTTAGTCACGGGGGTAGTAAATTCAAACGCAATAATTACTGGATTACTAACTATAGTGTGGATTTTATTGACACTCTTCGTAACGTATTATTGGATTGCTAATAAAAAGTTTCATTATGAATAACCGTGATGAGGGTAGTGGTTTCAAATAAAACAACGCAATAAGAAGAAGCTTTCACTACCGTGGAAGCTTCTCCAAATGATGTGCAATATCAATATACATATTTGAGTAAACCGAATGTATTTCATTACTTGGCGTTGCGTTAGAAGAGAAGTGAGCGATTACCATATTTGCTTTCGGATCGATGTAAAGTGTTTGTCCGTAACTACCTAACACTTCGAAAGCACCTTGTTCATTGTGGGGAATCCACCATTGATTATGATAAGAAATGGAAGCTCCAGGGCCAATTGCAAGTTCACCTTCTTGGACATTTTTTACACTTTCTGTAATAGAAGAAGGGAGAATTTGTTTTCCGTTATATTCCCCATTGTTTAATAGTAATTGCCCGAATCTCGCCATATCTCTAGCAGTTGCATTTAATCCAGCACTAGCTTGTTCTACTTTTGTTTCATCTGTAACGTAATACGCGTTTTCTTCCATACCAATTTGAGACCAAATTCGTTCGCTTACATTTTCAGCTAGTGATTTACCAGTAATAGTTCTAATAATCCAAGCGAGCGTTTCTGTTGATCCGTTATTGTAAGAAAAGGAAGAACCAGGCGGTGCAGTTTCTTCGGCTTCCCATAACATATCATAAATTTTCATCGGACCGTCGTAATTTTTGCCGCGGGGTAAAATATTGCTAGCTAAATATAATTGTGCATCTTGATTTTCTAGCCCAGGTTGCTCATATCCATGAGTAGGATATTCAGCTGAAACTTGCATGTCCATTAATTGCTGAAGTGTGGCATTACCGAACGGTGTGTTTTTTAATTCTTTTATGTAAGTGTCAGCTGTTTTCTCTAAATCGATACGATTCTCTTCAGCGAGAGATTGTATAATTGCCCCGGTAAAGACTTTTGCTAATGATGCCATACCATGAGGTTCATTCTGTTTATACCCATTGAAATATCGTTCGTAAACAAGTTGTCCATTATGTACAACGACAAAAGCATCTGTTTTGTTATCATCTAAAAGTTTTTTTAGAGGAGTTGTATTTCCGAATCTACGCTCCACAGCAAAATCGTCTAAGTTTTGCAATGCGGAAGGGAAGTGAGCAATTTGGTCAGGATTGTTTTTTACGTCATTAACTAAAGTGAATTCTTTCATGTGTGTGTACGACCAACGTAAGTAAGGGTCATTTAACCAGTTTTCTTTTGTCACATTATGTTTTGATGGGGTCGTTTTATTTTGTTTGAAGTAAGTAAACCCAAGCCCTGTAATTACAAATATGAATGTTAGTATAAGTAAGAGTAGGGGAGATTTTTTTAGTTTCATATATGGCCCTCCTTTTTATTTCTACTATAAGTATACGCTCCTCTTGAAAGAAATACAAAATAAGGAAAGTAAACGGGGAAGTTTACTTTCCTTATTAACGTTAAGCGGAAATTTTTCCGTCTGTAGGTTGTTTCTTGAATTTTTGTTTTCGTCCGTGTAATCCATAATATAAAAGTAAAGTGAACGCAACGATAATAGCTGCGATAAAATACATATTATGATAACTGGATTTCGCTGCGACAATACCTAAAATGAAAGAACCAAAACCAATACCACTATCAAAGAATGAGAAATACGTAGCTGTCGCAGAACCACGTCTATGGTTTGGAGCGGCAGAAATCGCAATCGTTTGGAAACTCGGAATTAATGTCCCGTAACCTAAACCGATTAGCATACCTGCGCCAAGGAACCAAAATGAAGTTTGTGCTTGGCTTAATATGAACATTCCGATTGTGAAAATAATGATAGCAGGGTAAACGAGTACATTTTCACCGAAGCGATCAAAAATCTTTCCTGTAAATGGACGAGAAATAACAACAACAAGTGCGTATAAAATAAAGAAGTAACTTGCAATTTCACTTAAACCGAGTTCTTTCGCATAAATAGGAATAAAGGATAAAATACCACTATAAGAAAAAGCTAAAACAAATCCTGTAAGTGCAATCGGAATAGAAGATGGTTCGATTAAGTCTTTCCATTTCATTTTTTCACGTTTTTGTTTGCTAACAGGTGCTTCGTGCGGAATATCTACAAGTAGTCCTAATAAAAATGCAAGTAATGAAAATACGGAACAAACGATAAATAATACAGTAAACGAAAAATGAGAAATAATTGTTAAACCTAAAAAAGGACCAATTACCATCGGCAGACTCATAAATACGCCGAAATATGCAAGCGCTTCGCCTCGTCGATGAGCTGGCGCAACATCAGTTACAATCGTACCAGTAGCTGTCGTTGCCATCCCGAACCCAATACCGTGCAAGAAGCGAAGGGCAAGTAATAAGAATAAACTTTGCGCACCGAAATACATAACAGTAGCGGCTAAAAATAATGAAAGTGAAATAAATAATATTTTCTTTCTTCCTAAATCATCGAGCCATTTTCCTGTGAATGGTCTACATAAAACAGAAGAAATAAGAAACACAGTTGCAACTAAACCAATTTCCTCAGGTTTTCCTTTTAGGCCGTCTATGACATAGACAGGCAGAGTAGTCATAAGCATGTAAAATGTTAAGAAAAGAAATAGACTACTAAAACAAGTTCCGAGGAAATCCTTCGTCCAAAGTTTCTCACTTTGCATCGTCATCCCTCCAATTTAATCTAAATTTTTAATAATTTGTTGTAACACTTGAAATGCTTGATGTAAATCATCTTCATTAATACCTTCTAGCGTTTTTTCTTCGAAAGTATCAACTTCTTCTTGCCATACTGGAATCATCTTTATCGCCGTTTCGGATAAAGAAATGAGCTTCTCGCGGCGATCTTTACCTTCTGTACGAATAATCCATCCCATCGTTTCCATACGTGTTAACGTACGAGTCATCGTTGGTGATTCAACATTTAAATACTGGCACAATTCTGTTTGCGTACAAGAACCAGTTTGATTAATGCGGAAAATAACAGCCCATTGCGCACTAAATAACCCTGTTGGAGATACACGTTCATTAAATTTCTTCGTAAACTTTCGAGAAGTCTGGCTGACGATGTGAAAAAAATGTTGTTTTTCGTCCATGTATTTTGATCCTTTCAAATTAGTTACCTAGCTAACTATATACTTTTTTATAATAATTGTCTAGTAATAGACATGTTGATTTATGTAAAAAATTCTTATAGGTTTTATGTTGCGAACGTATATTCTACGTGCTATTCTTTAATTAAGTAAAGAATTTTCTTTCTATTAAATAGAATGGGGGAACTTGTGATGATTAAGCCTGCAACAATGGAGTTTGTTTCACTATCGAACGGAGAAACGATTGCATATCAGGAAGTTGGAAGGCGAAATACAGATATTCTTGTACTCATTCACGGGAACATGACATCGTCACAACACTTTGATTTAGTTATTGAAAAGTTGCAAGATCAATACCATATTTACGCTCTTGATTTAAGAGGGTTTGGACAATCAACGTATAATCAGTCGATAGATTCATTACAAGACTTTGCAGACGATGTAAAATTATTTATTGACGAGTTAAAGCTAGAGAAATTTTCATTAATGGGCTGGTCAATGGGTGGTGGCGTTGCGATGCAATTTACAGCGAATCACCCAACTTTTGTAGAAAAGTTAATTTTAGTAGAATCAGTAGGAATGAAAGGATACCCAATCTTTAAAAAAGATACGAATGGGCAGCCGATTGTATCAAGTTTAGTAAAGACGAAAGAAGAAATTGCGCAAGATCCAGTACAAATCGCTCCAGTATTAGATGCGATAAAAAATATGAACAAACTATATTACCGTACAGTATGGAATCTATTAATATATACACATAATCAACCTGAACCGGATCGTTATGAAAAGTATTTAGATGATATGTTAACGCAACGTAATTTCGTAGATGTGAATTATGCGCTCATTACATTTAATATTTCAGATGAACATAATGGGGTTGTAGAGGGAAGTAAACAAATTCATCGTATTAAAGCGCCAACACTCGTCATACAAGGTGATAGAGATTATGTCGTACCGCAAGTAGTCGGTGAGGAATTAGCGAAACATTTGCCAAATGCAGAGTTGAAGGTATTAGAAGATTGCGGACACTCGCCGTTTATTGATTGTTTAGATGTATTTATAAAACATGTAGAGGATTGGTTAGAACAGAAATAATCCCCGAAATGAGAAGTGTTGCATATACTATAACATTTGTATGTATAAGGGGAGATTATCAATGCATAAACCATCCTTAATCGCTTATTCGCCATATAATCATCATATCTATACAAAAATAATGATAGATCCGATGTATATGCAAGTTTCACCAGCTGTAGTTCCTTTACAAATGCAGCAGCCACTAACAGCTCATATGCAACATTACTTATATGGACCTTCATTTTATGAAAATCCATATTTTAAACACTTTCATTACAATGTGAAAGCGCAAGTTTGGGAAGGGTAAGATAACAAGCTAAAAGGTTCATTCTTTTAGCTTGTTTTTTATTGCGAATATTCGTACACGCATTTGAAGAAACAGTTTATAATGAAAAGTGGAAGCGTGAGAAGGAGAGGGACAGAGGATGTCAATGCGTTTTACTTTTTGGATTATGGTTGGGATTGTAGCAATCTCGGGTTTGTCACAAGGAATGCTCTTACCGGCCATTGCAATGATTTTTGAACAAGAAGGGGTTAGTTCAAGTATTAATGGTATTCATGCGACGGCATTGTACATTGGGATATTAGTTATTTCGCCGTTTCTTGAAAAACCGATGCAAAGGTTTGGAATGAAGCCGATTATTGTTATAGGTGGGTTTCTCGTTATTATTTCATTATTCTTTTTTACACAAACATTTTCATTTTGGGTATGGTTTATCCTTAGATTTCTAGTTGGAGTTGGAGATCATATGCTTCATGTCGGAACACAAACATGGATTACGACGACATCAGACCCAAGTAAAATAGGGAGACAAGTATCGATATACGGTGTATTCTTCGGAATTGGTTTTGCCGTTGGTCCGTATTTAGCAAGCACTGTGCAGTACGGTCTTGCAACACCATTTATTATATCTACTATACTTTGTTTAATAGGTTGGCTTTTACTACTTCCAACAAAAAATGCATTCCCAGCGCAAGATGAAAGAGAAGTGAAGAGTGAATCATCATTTTCTCGTTATAAACAAGTTGTTGGATTAGGATGGATTGCACTGCTGGGACCACTTGCATATGGCGTACTTGAAGCAATGTTAAACAGTAACTTACCAGTATACGCACTTCGTAAAGGGTGGTCTGTTTCAGATGTATCCTTCTTATTACCAGCATTTGCAGTTGGGGGTATTATTACACAAATTCCGCTCGGTATATTAAGTGACAAATACGGAAGGGACCGTATATTAACGTGGACGTTTAGCATAAGTACGGGCATTTTTCTACTTGCCGCCGTATTTGATCAATATTACTGGATCGTCTTTGCCTGCATGCTTTTAGCGGGTATGGTTATTGGATCGTGCTTCTCTTTAGGGCTTGGATTTATGACTGATTTATTACCGAGACACTTACTACCAGCAGGTAATATATTATCCGGAATCGCTTTTAGTTTAGGAAGTATTATGGGACCTGTATTAGGCGGCGTATTTATAGAAAAAATACAGTATACAAGCTTTTTTATTGCGGTTATGATTATAATGGGAATTCTCGCAATGTTATATATGGTCTACATGAAAAATCAATTCGCATCAAGAAAAATAGAAAGTAGGTTAGGGCATGACAAAACAATCTAATAAAAAGAAATTTGAAGTACTTGAAAATGAAACAATTACAGACTGCTTAGCACGTATGGAACAAGAAGGCTACGCTCCGTCTCGTCGTATGGAAGAGCCAATCTTTCATGAAGTAAAAAAAGACGGCAAAACAGTAGTTGAACCGTGCGGTAGGAAGATTGTTTTTGAAGGGAAATTGAAGTAATCCAATAACAAATTCTTTTTATAGTATAGAGCCATCCAATAGTTGGGTGGCTTGTTTTTTTATTAATCAATGAAGGAATTGAATAGAATGAATCTCTCGTTCATTTCTCCTAATTGGCTTCTTTATATGGGGCAAAAGATTGCTACTTTTTTCGTATATTGGTAAAATAAGTTCTTGGGTCTTACTTATTGTTATCGGTATAATGTTTGTCGCTTGAATGAAAGAAATTAGTTGCAAAAATTTCGCACTATGTAAAGGGTTACAGCAACGATCCCTTTTTTGGGAGGCACCTTAAACATAAAGCGAGAGAAGAGGCTATATGAACGATTCTCCCATCTTGTTTAAATATTAAACGAGTTACTGCAATTGGAACAGGTATATCAAACTAGTCGACATCCTGATGGATTATGTCTTTCTAGCAATCTATCATTTCTGATGGAATCGATAGATTGCTAGAAAGCGGAAAACAATTATTAGTATATTCCGAAGCAGGTGTAACAGAGTGTCCTTCCATAATTAAGGGTAAAACCAAAATACGTTGTTGTAAAGAATGATTTGTTAGAACTGGTTATAAGGAATAAAACAGAAAAGAGGATCACATGTTAGATACTTTACAGAGAAGTAAAAAGTTTTTTTTAGTATGTCTTATTTTTTTAGTGCTTTTAACCGCTTGTGGTAATACAGATGTTAAGACATCTAAAGCTTCATTACCACCGGCTGAATCCAATATAGATACATCATTAAAAGCACCAAATTGGGTAGAGAAAAGTCCTATCCAACAGTCTCCTAATTTTACTGAAGATAAAAAAATACAATCGGTTGTGAATTTAATAGCAACGGGTGATAATTTATATCATGACGCAGTAATTAAAGATGGCAAACAAAAAGACGGTTCATATGATTATAATTATATTTATGAAAATATCAAAAAAGCTGTTAAATCAAGTGATCTTGCTATAGTGAACCAGGAGACTCCGATTGCCGGAAATAATTTAAAAGTACAGGGATATCCGACTTTCAATACACCTGAAGAAGTAGGCCAATCTTTAGTGGACACTGGATTCAATATAGTGACGCAAGCGACAAATCACGCTATGGATATGGGTATTAAAGGTGTTGCGAATACAAGAGAATACTGGAAGAAATATCCGGATGTTATCCCGTTAGGTATTAATGAGAGTCAAAACGAGCGTAATGAAATAAAAACGATTACAAAAAATGGTATTCGTTTTGCGTTACTAAATTATACATATGGTACGAATGGAATTAAAATTCCAGCTGATAAGTCTTGGGCTTTAAATTTAATTGATAAAAAAGCGATCCAAAATGATGTGGAAAAGGCAAAGAGTAGCTCTGATATGGTGATTGTTATGGTGCATTGGGGAGTAGAATATACCTCAACACCTTCAAAGCAACAAAAAGAAGTTGCTCACTATTTAACAGATTTAGGTGTAGATGTAGTAATTGGAAATCATCCACATGTAATTCAACCAATTGAGTGGAAACAAAATAAAGATGGACATGAAACGCTAATCTATTATTCTCTTGGAAATCTTATTTCTGCGCAAGAAAAATTAGAAACATTAGTTGGAGGATTATCTTATGTACAATTTGTTAAGTATGAAGATAAAACTTTTGGTATACGACAAGCGGCAATCGTACCGACAGTAACCGACTATGCTGATGGTAAGAAACAATTTAAAATTCAATTTTTAAAAGATTATTCGGATGAAAATTCTAAAAAACATGGAATTAAAAAGTTTGTCGGCCCCGTTTCTTTGAAGGATTTCAAGGAGATTCCTAGAGACGTGTTGGGAAATTGGTATAAAGACTAATAAACAAAAAGGGAATGAGATACAATTAAAAAATTTATAATTTTAGCATTGGTATTGGCAATGGGATGGAGTCTTGCTGCTTGTAGTGGAAAGCAAACATCTCAGGCAACTACTAATAATAACGATAAAAATAAAAATGAAATACATGCGAAGAAAAAAGATGTTTTACCTATCTCTGATGTTAATGATTGGAGAATTATCCTTGTAAATAGAGAGCATATGTTATCAAAGGAACTAGGAATTGAATTAACAAGTATCACCCAAAATGCGAAGCCAAATATGAAAATAGATAGTAGAATTGCAACTTCCTATCAGGATATGGTAGCAGCTGCAAAAAAAGAGGGAATCAATCTTTATTTAAGATCAGGTTATCGAGCTATAAAATTACAACAAACTTATTATGATGCTTCAGTTAAAAGCTATAAATCTCAAGGTTTGTCGGATAAAGAGGCTAGTGCTAAGGCATTGGAATATCTTCAGTATCCTGGTGCAAGTGAACATCATACTGGATTAGCGTTAGACATTATTTCAGTTGAATGGCAGAATACTGTAGAAGATTTAAATGCAAAATTTGAAACTACCGATGCATTCAAATGGTTAGATAAGAATGCTGCAGAATATGGATTTACTCTCCGCTATCCAAAAGATAAAGAGAATATTACTGGCATTAAGTATGAGCCATGGCACTATCGTTATGTAGGAAAAGAAGTTGCTGTTTATCTAAAAGAAAAAGGGTTAACTTTAGAGGAATATAACGAAAAAATTAAGTCTGGTAAGTAAAAATATGTTTTAATTTTATTAAACATTATGCACTGCTACAGGAAAAGGTGAATCTGAGGATGTGTTAACCTTCCGCCTAGTATTGTAAAAACTGAGTATGATAATTTGAGCACGTATGAACCAGTTATCGTGTAAAAAGATGTATGTATTAAGAAATTAAAGTTAAGGATCTGATATTCATATCAGATCCTTTTTCTATCGTTCTCTTAAGCGCGACTGAGCCAAAATATTGGAATGAATATAGAAATAAAACAGCCTAAGGAATAGTATAACGAATCAGGGAGCCTACTCGTACGCTTCATTGGGATTATCCAGAAATAGTTGTTGATGAAATAAGAAAGAACTGGTCTTACTCTCAAGCAAGGATTTAATACGAATGAATTGGATAAAAGGTAGTAATAAAAAACACTGCGCTTGGCAGTGTTTTTTATTATTTCTGCACATAAATACATAGTCATATTGATTAAAGTTTCACTTTATTGAAGAAAAATGCGAAAGCCATTCATAAAATATGGAAATGTTAAAATCCCTTTGATAAAATAACAATATGTAAAAATAATTATTTGTTAATTCTTAATGTAATGAATATTCATGTTTAAATATACGAATTTAACTACATAGTTATTGTGCTAAAGGGGGAGAAAGATGTTAGATGAATTGTACAATGCTTTTTTAAATGCGTCTGGTTTTACAGAAAGTGCGAGGAAACGAGATCGGTATGATGATTTACATGATTATTTAAAAGATAAAGAAAGAGAGTTAAAGCAATTCATTCAAGAGGCTGAATCAGCGAAGAGAGAGTATGAGAGTAAAAGTAATGGCTTAGAAGCTAATAAAATTCCGGCAGTTGAATTTGAACAAAAACGTCATGAAAAGGATGAAGACTTAAATACAGTATTATCCTATTTTAAAAGTGCATTAAGCGATATTGGATCTGCAAAAAGTACAGCTTATGCAAAGTATTTGGAATATAAAGCGAAAGCAGAATCGGAGAAAGCGTCAGCATACGCCGCAGCGACCAAGGCTTTTGAAGAAAAGAAAAAGGAATTTGAAAACTTTATCCATTAAGCATACAAAGAATGGAGGGAACCAACATGAGTGGTAAAGAGGTTGAAATTATAGGAAGTAACACTGCAAGTGCCATTTCTTACGCACAAAACATTGAAAATGGTATGAAGGATTCTTTAAACCAAGCGAAAGACTTAAAAGCATATGTCACAGGTGCGAAATGGAATGGAAAAACGCGAGATGCTTTTTTAAGTTATCTTGATTTGATCATTCAATATAATTCAGAAATGGTAGAGGCATTTGAAGGGCATACGAAAGCTTTGAAAGAGTTAGATAAAAGCATTCAAACGTACGGAGATAGATCGGAAGTAAGGGCGATAAAACAATTGTGATGGAGAAACGAGGGATAAAAGAATGGGGAAAGAAATGAGTTTTGCACCTGCTGAATTATATGTTCTCGCAGGTGCAGCTGGGGTTACCGATATATTTGGATTGCCAAACCGTGACGCAATTATTTTACTTGATGCAGAATGTGTCACGAAAGCAACTACGAGTTTAAAAGAAAAAGGCCTACTTACAAGTGAAAATGGAATTACCCCTGCAGCTTTTCAAATAATTGAACTATTAAAGGAATATGAAAGTTGTCATGAATACACGAGAATGAATAATGTATTAATTGGCTTTTTGAAAGAGGATAAAGACCGAGTGGCTGTATTAACGGAAATAGAACCAAATAAAAAATACGAGATCGACTACATACCAAAGCCAGACGTATATTTTTCCTTATTAACACGCATCCCTTTTTTATTGAGAGAACCGAGGGAAATAGAAGATACATTTTTCTCAAAGAGAATGACAGAAGAAGAACAACAAACATTTGAGGAAAAAGATTTATCAAATAAAAACGTTATAGCGATAGAAACGTATACGAGGCCTCGAAGTAATAGAGGAGGAAAATGGGAATGTTTCTTATATTTCACTGAAGGAGAAGATTTCGTTCAAATAGATGTAGATCGTAATCAATATGACTGGGTGAGCCTCTATGCGGTTAATAAGAAATTGTATGACGTGTTAAAAATGCCGTATAAAAAATTAATTGACCCGAGACAATTTTCGTTAGGAGGTATTGAATAATGCAAGTATCAATGGGAGATGGTGGTTCTGGTGGTGGAGAAGAAGTATTAGTTAATTTTCAAGAACTACTTGATATAGTAATGAAATTAGAAAATATATATAAAATCCATGTAGACGTCATTGGAACGAATATTGAGAGTTTATTAAGCTGTGATTTTTATCAAAAAGGTGAAGCGATGAGAGTAATTGAAAAATATCCTGATATATTACACAAAACACTTGAATTGTCTGAACACTATTTGAGGTCGGCGAAAGTTGTAGGAAATGTATGTGTAGAAATGCTTGAAAAGGACGAACAATTACGTGAAATATTAAGTAAGTTGTAGAAATCACCATACGGCTGGGGGATGAAAACGAGATGGATGTGAAATATAGACCTGAACCATGGCAAAACATGGGAGATGGTATGAATCGAATTACAAAAGATGCACTCATGAAATTACGGGAAGCAAATGAGTCATTAAAAAGAATTGATGGAAGAATACGAGATTTAGACTCGGATGGTAGTATACATTTTAATCCTAAAGATCAATCGCAAAAAATCAGTGAATTACTTGATAGTTATACGACATTACAAAAATATTGCGGAGAAGTAGGGCGAATAGTCTCTGAACATATAGATAAACCTTTTTTAGTAGAAATGGATAAATTCGCTCAAAAAATGAGAGATACATCTATTCTCAGTTTCGAAACAAATAACCGAATTGGCTCTACAACAACGACAGTATTACCAGGTGCGCATGCAGGCTACGGAAGTGTACCACAAACAATACAGAAGAAGAAAGATAAAATAACAGTAGAAGATATTTTTAGAGATTCACCTGCATTTGATAACGTACTGAGAGGGGAGTACAAAGAACTAAAAAAACAAAATCCAGATGCAAAATTAAATTATGAAGAATACAAGAAAGTAGTCCCATCCACACGAGGATTTGAATACAAATCGATAGAAGATGAACAGAAAAAACTAGAAATGGTGCGAGACATAGGAATAGGCGTAGGAATCATCATCACAACAATCCTTTGTCCACCACTCGGGGCCGCTGCCGCAGTAGTATACGGAGGTGTACAAATAAAAAGCGGTATCGACGGAGAAGACTGGGGAACACACCGGAAATTGAGCCAAGAAGAGCGGGTAGGAAACATCATTTTTGGCGGATTAGATGCAATCCCAGTTGTTGGAGCGGTAGGAAAAGGAGTAAAAGCATTCAAAGGGACGAGTGAATTAGCTGATTTAGCCAAATTATTAAAATTCAAAGAAGGAATGCCTGGTTTTAATCCAAATTTGGGTAAAAATGTGGTACAATCGCTTAAGGAAAATAAGACTTTAAAAAATGCACTAGATGCTATGAAAAATACTCCTATTCCAGTAGCAGTTAGGACGGTGGATACTGGAATAGGAATGAAGCTTCCTTATATAGAATCTTCAACTGTTGGAGAAGTAGCTGGAAAGTTTTCAAAGGCAAGTACGGCAGCTAAGGATGACGCTTATCAACTTGCTAAGGGTAGTGGAGGGGTTAAGGGTACGGGTAACACTGTTCATAGATCAGAAATTGACGAAGTAATTAAAAACGACTACGATATAGACGGGAATTTGGTTAATAGGTCAATTGTGCCTAAAGGTTATGATAGTGTTGAAGACTTTTTAACAAAAGTAGATGATACTACTATTAAAGAGTTTGGATATGATAGTGTTGAGGAATTTAAAGCGGTAGTAGGGTATGTTGATGCTCATTTAAATGCTTCACCAAAACATAATATAATTAATAAAGGGCTAGCAGGTGGCACACATATGAAAGGTATAGATTACGATGTTTTAGGTTTTCCGATTTTTAAAGGTGAGGATGTTAAGTTTACTCATAAGTTAGATGAAAGTTTATTTATAGCTAAGGATGATGCACAATTTGAAGAGTGTACAAGGCAATTGAAGGCAGCCATAAACAAAGGAGAGATACCGAGAGATATTTTTACACCTAAGCAATTAAAAATGATAGAGTTGGAATTGCCACGAATTGTAGATTTAACATGGCATCATCATCAGGTGCCTGGAAAAATGCAATTAGTTGTTTCAGCAAAGCACAGTGTAAATCATTTAGGTGGTAATAAATTATGGGGAGGCGGAATTAGATGAGAAAAGATTTAACATGGCCAGTACCAGATGAGCCGGTTTCAGCAGAATATATATATGAAGTGGGTAAGCAGATGGATTTTATATTTCCAAGTGATTATGTAGAGTGTGCTACTACTAATAATGGTTCAGCGGTATTACCATATAAGTTTGAGGTGGATGGAGTAACAAGAGTGTTTGGGACATTGCTCTCTTATGATACGGATAGTAGCGAATATATTGTTAAAGTATATCGTACTTATGCCCCTACTATACCTAAAGAGTTAGTTCCTTTTGCTTTTGACCCAGCAGGAAATTTAATATGTTTTGACTATAAAAATGACAAAAATAACCCTGTTGTGGTATTTTGGGAGCATGAGAATGCTGGCGAAAAAGAAATGTTAATGCGTCAAGAAGGTTTAACAGAAGCACAAGTAGAAGAACTGGCAAGAGAAAATGTATTTTATATTGCAGATACATTTACTGATTTTTTAAGTAAATTACACGATTAAAAAATATAATGATGAATGAAAAATAAAGTTTATGTGAAATGGATAGAAAAAATAATAGGGTGTTTGAAAATATATACTCCATGATGGTTGTACCATCATAGAGTAATATGTGCAATGATAGAATAGAAAACGAAGTACGAGCTTAGGCGATATGACATTTTACATGGCGATGAATATAAACACATGGAATGTATATTAAACTAACGAACTCGTACAAACTCGTAAGTTTTAACGTAGTAGTTGTCACAATATATAAAAGGTGTCAAACTGCACTACAAAAATTATAAAATTATCCATAATTAAAAACATATTAACTTAAAGTACTTGATTGCCGACTAAAGGCAACAAGTGCTTTTTTAATTGAAAGGTATACTATAAATTTATAAAAGTTATTTTTATGAATTAAAGCTAACAGAAACTATTAGTATTATATAATTGAAAATACATTAGCAAAAGGTGTGGACTCTGTAATTCCATTCGTTAAAGGTGCAGAAATACTGCCAGATGGAAGTGTCGCTAGAACTGGAACGAACTATAGCGGGAAATTCCAAGGAGCCCATGATACCTCAAAGGCGAGTATTCAGAGTAGAATCTCGAATTTGGAGAGTGGTGGGGTTAAGGGTACTGGTAGTAACGCAAACCCAAACAAAATTAAACTAACCCCGGAAAGAGAAAAATACTATCGAATAAAAATAGATGAAGCCAAAGCACGGGGGGATTACAAGGAAGCAGATAACATTAGGTATAATCGTCATTGTGAAGAAACAAAAGAGCCTTTAGAACGTAAAGAGTGGGATGTTAAGCGTGAAAATTTAAGGAAAAGTCAAGAGCGTGGAAGAGAAGAAGAAATAAAAGGAAGAAAAGCTTTGGGAGAACACCTAAATCGTACATTAGAGGACAATAACTCCGGCAAGGTTGTTACGTATACATCCAGTGAAGGGCATCTTACGCGTCCAGATAGTATAGGTCGTAATGCTAAGGATGAAATCGATTTAGTTCATGATCACAAACACAAAATAAGTGACAAAGAACACGTTATTCATAATGACAGTCAAATGCGAGCTGAAAGAGAGATGCTCGAAGATAAAAATGGAAGTCATATTGTGACAATATCAAGCGATAAACCCGATTTGAATGGGATTCCTCCTCATCCAAGACCAAGTGGGCCTTTGGGTAAGGATAGTGATGTTTACTACACTGATCCAAATAGCGGTAAAGTGACTCATAAATGGGAGAACAATACACGTTTACCTGGTGGAGGTAGGTGGAAAAAGCTGTGAATAAAAATTATTATGTGACTATATTTTTTAATATTAAGGGGGATATACATGAAACCAGATTTTTTCACAATTACAATGTATCCTACAGTATCTTTTAACGAAGAAGAATTATTAGGTCGTCTTTTGGATGTGTTTGAGTCAAATGAAAAATTTGCTCCTACTCATTGGGGCAACTGTGAAACGGTACGGGTAGAATATAACCGTCAGGAAATTCTGGAAAAAGTAGTTTCAGAGCGTATAGTATCAGAAGTTTACCTGTATCGTGATAAATCTGTGAACTACACAGGACGTTTTCAAGTTAACTGGAGCCATCGTTCATTTTTAGAGTTTGAGTTTCATAAATCAATACCTAAAAAATTATGGTCTGCTTTTTTTGAGTTATCTGATCAAATCGCAGAAGCTGCGAAACCAAGTTACGGAGTAACTCAAATTTTTTGGCCTTTATCATATCCGTGGAATACCGACCGTGAACGTTTACAGATGTGGATGGAAATATCTTCCCAGCCAATACCGGTTAGGTTTCTTCCTAACGGTCCCTTAGGGATAGGCGCTAGAACATACTTTAGTGGTCATATTTTAGAAATGTTTGATAAGGAATTATTACAAAATAGTCCAGCTGTGGTATCTGAGCTAGATTGGGGTGGGCTTTGTATTGATATTTTAAATAATCCATTAGGGAGTGATAGTGATACATTACTTGATAATTGGCTACAAGTAATGAAGTATTTGGAACCAGCACAAGTAATGGCTATACCAAGTTTTGATGAAGATCAAATGGGTGTAACTTATTCTCCAAATATTGCTTGGAAGGACTATCTGAAAAGCTAAATGAAAGGAGATCGTAATAATGAATGAGAATGGTAATGATAGAATAAGAGTCATGGAAATATTAAATAGATCTCAATACAATGATGAGGTTATAGATGGACTAGATATGAGTGATTTAGATCTTACTTTTTCAGATTTGTCAGAGGTGATGGCAGAGGGTATCATGGCAAAACAAGTCCATTTAAGAGCTTCTTCACTAATGAGAGCATCTTTTTTTGATTGTGATTTTGAGTTTGCTGATTTCAGGAGCTGTAATTTAGAGGAAATACATATTGCAGATTGTAGATTTGGTGAAGCTAATTTCTCTAAAGCTAATATGAAATATGCAAAGGTAAATATAAGTAGTTGTTTTGAAACATGTTTTGATGAAGTTGATTTTTCATATGGAGAATTAGTTGGAACGATATTAAATCATGCTACTTTTCGACAAGCAAATTTATATAAAATAGATGCAAAACAGGCCGACTGTACGGGAACGGATTTCAGCAACGCGAATCTTACAGAAGGTAACTTTGAAAAAGCATATTTAGAAGATGCTAATTTATCAGAAGTAGATGCTAGAAATACAGATTTTACAAACGCGGATTTAACAGGAGCGAACCTTTTAAATGGGAATTTCACGGATGCGAATTTTACCGGTTCCAAACTAGACAATGTAGTTTGGAAGGGAGCACAGGTAGAAGGAGCCAAGTTTGACGAAAATGTGAAGGAACAAATCTTAAAAATGATTTAAATATGATGGGAAGTATATACATTTGAGCACTCGAAAACCTATTATTGGTAGCGAGTGCTTTTTTCGTAGAGATATTAGAGATTACTAAATTAGTGAAAATCAATATAGATTATTTTTAAGGATTATTAGATAGATTAAGTCGGGAATATTATATAATTGAAAATACATTAGCAAAAGTTGCGGACTCCGTATCCCCAATCTTTAAAGGTGTAGAAATACTGCCAGATGGAAGTGTCGTTAGATCTGGAACGAATTATAGCGGGAAATTCCAAGAAGCCCATGATGCCTCAAAGGCGAGTATTCAGAGTAGGATCTCGAATTTGGAGAGTGGTGGGGTTAAGGGTACGGGTGATATTGATAATCCTATTAGAACATATCGTGGTGTAGAACTTCAAAATATAGATCCAGTTTATATTGCAGATCAACGTACAGTCGTTGAGATGCCTTTTGTTGGGAAAGGCGAAAAGTACACTAATGCAGAAGGATGGAGACGTGATTTAAAGTATTTTTGGAGTGAACTCCTTGATCGACATCCAGAAGCATTCAGCCCGAATAATAGAGCAATAATAGAAGGTAGGAATCCTTTTACTGATAGTCCTGTTAAAGATAAGGTGTTTAGGGAGTATTTCTCTCAATATGATGTTAAAGGTGTTAGGGGGGACAAATTAGTTCATCATCATATTGGTGGAGGTGGACAAGCATTTCCAGTGCCCCAAAAACTACACCCAGGCTCCGGTGGAATTCATAATATAGAAAAAGAGGCAGGGATATGGGGGAAAGATAAAATTTATTCAGAGTTACTACAGAAACTTATTAAGGAGTGATTTCTAATATGAAAGAGGTTATGAAAGACTATTTTGAAAAATTTATAGATAAATGGATGGAGTACAACAATTCCTTACCGCAAATAGCATGGAATGAAGATGTAGATGAATTTATATATTCGGGTGAAGAAGATGAATATGGATATATTTCTTGGAAACCAATAGAGAAGGGAGTGGAATTTTCCTTTGATGAAATTGAAAGTCAATATAACGTTCAGTTACATGATTCGGTGAAGCAGTATTTCAATTCATATTGGTTTTTAGAATTAACGGGATGGGTTTCTTCTTATAATATTAATTTGCACCCCGTTATTCCAGGGATTGAACCAGATTATTTTATTTCACTTGTCAAAGACTATGCAGAATCTAAAGAGGATATTTTTAAATTTATCCCAATTGGTTTTGAATCAAATGGCATGTTAATAGTGCTAGACAACAATACAGGTGAAATTTTAGTTGAAGATTTTGAATTAAATGAGTATAAACGAATAACTAATAGTTTAGAAAGTCTCATTTCACAATTGAAATTTAAGGATGAACAATAGAAATCTATGGTTGAACTTTAAGTACGACAAAGTGTTTAACCTATTTTTGTTTCTTGTGGGAACTGGATTGATTTAGATACAAGTACTGAAATTGTTATGAACTGTATTAATAATGAGAGTCATTTACCTATTCCTGTTAGATTAGCAGATTTAGAAACACATAAAATGAGGAAGAAGTTAATAGGAGAATAAAACAATGTATTCTATATTTATTAAGCAATAACTACAAGTAGAATGCATTTATATAAACTTGTAAGTTTTACCTAGGATTTGTCACAACATGTAAGGCTGTCGAACTGTTACTAAAAAACTTACAAATTTAATACTACTTAAAAACATATAAATTTAAAGCACTTGATTGTCTACTAAAGGCAACAAGTGCTTTTTTATAGATAGGCATGCTATAAAATTTTAAAAATTATTTTTGTGAATTAAGGCTAACCCAAATTACTGGTATTATATAATTGGAAATACATTAGCAAAAGCTGCGGACTCCGTATCCCTATTCGTTAAAGGTGTAGAAATACTGCCAGATGGAAGTGTCGTTAGATCTGAAACGAACTATAGCGGGAAATTCCAAGAAGCCCATGATGCCTCAAAGGCGAGTATTCAGAGTAGGATTTCGAATTTGGAGAGTGGTGGGGTTAAGGGTACGGGTAAAAATCCAGAAATAGTAAAGTTTACAGAGGAACAATTATCTACTAAACCCTTATATTCTAGGGATCCTGAAAAATGGCAGAAAAAAGGTGGGAAAATCGAAATTAGTGAGGAAGGAATATGGACTTATATTGATTGGTATATTCTTCCAAATCGAGTTTCTTATCCTGGAGGTTTTCCCGACTTTAAATCTGCTGGGTTGGTAAGACAAGAAGTTCCGATAGGTGAATTTAATAGATATGACATTGATTTTGCTAAGGCTGATGAATTAGCTCCAAATGGACCAAAATTAGATGAAAACACATGGCACCATCATCAAGATTTAACAACAATGCAAGAAGTTAGTAAAGAGATGCACAGAAGATTTCGACATATGGGTGGAATGTCATTAGCTAAGAAGTTAAAAGATTAAATAGGAGTGAAATAAATGAATTTAAATGCTTTTGGTAAAGCAACTGAAGAATCAATTGAAGAATTAGAAGAGTTTTTAGGATTTTTACTTCCGGAAGATTATAAAAAATTTTTAAGTAAATATAACGGAGGTACTTCGAAAGTTAGGTATAGTAAATTTTTTGTTAAAGAATTAAATCAGGAAATCCCTTTAGATGTTTTGTATGGTATAGGTGTAAAAAAAACTTTTGATTTAAGTGAATGCTATGAAGAGTTTGAAGAAGATATGTTACCGACCAGTTTAATCATAGGAGATGATCCGAGTTCAGGGTTAATTGTACTTATTACAGATACTGAAAACCATGGTGTATATTATTGGGATCACTCTTTTTATTTTCCACAGTCTAGTGAAGAAGAAAATACGTATAAAATAACTGATAGCTTTAAGGATTTTATTAATGGATTGAAGAATCCTTAATTACCAACTTTTATATGTTGTAATTAATAATTTAAGATATTAAGAAAATATACGAAATGGATTACAGTAACTTTATAAATGCTAAAACTATACTTTATATATGAGAATGCTAAAAAATGTGGTGCTTGGTTAAAGATAACAATCATATATGTAGATGAATAGAAAATAAAGTGTATTTGCAGTGGAAAAAAAGAGTAGGCTATTAAAAAGTGCATACTTCAAAACACATGGAATGCATATTAAACTAACGAACTGATAGAAACTCGTAAGTTTTAACGTAGTAGTTGTCATGACATATAAAAGGTGTCGTACTGTTAATACCAAACTTACAGATCTTATAAATCTTACAAATTTATGCTACTTAAAAACATATGAACTTAAAGCACTTGATTGTCTACGAAAGGCAACGAGTGCTTTTTTAATAGATAAACATGCTGTAAATTTTTAGAAATTATTTTTTATGAATTCAGGCTAACAAAAATTACAAATATTATATAATTGAAATTAAACTAGCAAAAGGTGTGGACTCCGTATCCCCAATCTTTAAAGGTGTAGAAATAATGCTCGATGGAAGTGTCGCTAGAACTGGAACGAACTATAGCGGGAAATTCCAAGAAGCCCATGATGCCTCAAAGGCGAGTATTCAGAGTAGGATCTCGAATTTGGAGAGTGGTGGGGTTAAGGGTACGGGTGATATTGGAACACCGCCTCGATACGGGGAAAGAAGAATCTCAAAGGAATTATATGATGAATTAAGAGATGGAACGCCTGACCCTGCTTTACCTGGTAAGTATATTACAGATAGACTTCAAGCTGATCATATCGTATCAATGAAAAATATAGCAAAGATGAAAAATTTCGATAAATTAACGAAAGAACAACAACTTAAGGTTTTAAATAATGAAGAGAATTTTCTAGGATTAAGTGAAGAAGCCAATAAATCCAAGGGGTCTAAATCTTATTCTGATTGGACAATTTATAAGAAAGAAAAAATTGAAGTTGATCCTAAGTTTAGAGAAGAAATGATAAAGAAGGAAAAAGAATTAGAAATGAAATTACAAAAACAAATTGATGATTTTGTTGAAGAAAATAAAAAGGATATAGATAAATAAAGGAGATAGAATTATGGAACAAAAACTTGGTTTTTTAAGAAAATATAAAAGAAATGCACAACTTATATCATGCCATGAGATTAATAAACTTGATAGTGGGAAAATACCAAATTCATGGTATGAATTGTTTCAAGAAGAAAATGTAGACAAGAGAGTTGAGAGTATTTTATCGATATGGAAAGAGCAAGTAGGAGTGGAATTAAGAAACACTATTACTTATTTGTCTAGGCACCTTGAAGAAGTAGAGCTTATGAACACAAATGGTAGATATTCAATTTTATACACTATTAAAACAGATAATGGGGAAATTCTATATTATGAAGGGGGAAATCCCAAAGATGAGTTTAATAATGAAGAATTAGAAAAATCTTGGGATAAGATTCCTTCAACAATACGAAATTTTTATCGAACTGTTCATAATGGTTTCTATTTTTATGCGAGTCAATCTATGGGTTTAGTTCCTTTAGAAAATGTAACTTTTTTTGATGATGATGAATGGGGTATTATTGAGGAGTTAGAAGAACCTTTACAAATTGATTTACAAACTACTTTTGGTTTCTTTAAAAGTGGTATGGGTGGTTATGTTGCAGTAGATTATAAGAATTCTAATAATGATAATGCGACTTTATGGTGGACGAATAAAGAGCCTAGATATAATATGAATTTTTGGGACATTGTTGATGAATGGATAGTAATTGGATTTGAAGTTTAGTTTAAAGGTTCTGTTGCAAAGTTTTTATATAAACAAAAAAATCCTAATTTAGTAGGTAGAGTTTATACAACTTTGAATAGATTCTCTAATTCATTGTACGTCGAAAAAACGAAGTACGAGCTTAGGTGAGATGACATTTTACTGGGTGATGAATATAATCACATGGAAAGTATATTAAACTAAGAACCCGTACAAACTCGTCAATTTTAACTTAGTAGTTGTCATGGCATGTAAAAGGTGTCGTAATGTTAATACAAAACTTACAGATCTTATAAATCTTACAAATTTATGCTACTTAAAAACATATGAAACTTAAAGCACTTGATTGTCTATTTGGGACAACAAGTGCTTTTTTAATTGAAATGTATACCATAAATTTATAAAAGTTATTTTTATGAATTAAAGCTAACAGAAATTACTAGTATTATATAATTGAAAATACATTAGCAAAAGGTATGGACTCCGTAACCCCATTCGTTAAAGGTGTAGAAATGCTACTAGATGGAAGTGTCGCTAGAACTGGAACGAACTATGGCGGGAAATTCCAAGAAGCCCATGATGCCTCAAAGGCGAGTATTCAGAGTAGGATCTCGAATTTGGAGAGTGGTGGGGTTAAGGGTACGGGAGAATCCAGATTAGAATATTTGAGAGGGAAATATGGCGAATTAACTTCTGAACAGCTCCATGCTAATATTAATGAAAGGGCTGGTATTGCATTTCCGCAAAGGTCCACTAGGAGTCAACTTAAAAATGGAGGTTATATTGTTGAAGATGTTGACTTGTATAAAAAAATGAGTCCAAATAAGAATCGTGCTCTAGGTTTTCGGAATACCAAAAATGATGGATTGGTACAAGCGCATCATGCAATACAAGATGAATGGGCTAAGATATGGGATAAAACAAGCGGTAATAATTATAGCAGTCGACAAGCACCATCAATATTACTCAAATCTACCTCTGGTGAACCACATGCTATAATATCCGCTCTTCAAAGAGCTAGAAGAAGGAATGAAGGTTTTAGTACGGATATAATATACGAATTTAATATTAGCTATAAAGAAATGATTGAAGTGGGTGTAGATTTAAAAGTAGCAAAAAAAGTAATGCGAGAAGCATATAGATATTTTGATGGATTAGGAGGATTTAAATGATAAATGTTCAAAAATTGTCGACTTATGAATTATATTCTCCAGTTGATGAAAATGAAATTAAAAAAATTGAAGAGGAAATGGGATTAATACTCCCTAATGCTTATAAACAATTACTAAAGCATACAAATGGTTTTGTGTCCGATAATGGAGTCGTTATATTTGGAGTGGATATAATAGATGAAATGAATAAAACATATGAAGTCCATGAATATGCAAAGGGTTATGTTGCTGTAGGAAGTAATGGTGGAGGCAAAATACTGTTAATGACTGCAAATGAAAACGCAACAGAGTTAGTACAAGTTGATTCGGGGATTATGGATCCGAATTATGCAACCACAGTAAGTGAGAATTTAATACAGTGGATAAATGACGGAGCGATAGATATTGACTGTGTGGACGAAGAACAGGAAGTGTTTAAGGAAAAACTGTGTAATCTTATATTGGTAAGTCCACCAGTAGGAGGGGCTATGGATTTAAGGAAAATACAAGAGGTATTTATCATCAAAAAGGGATTGTTTGACTTATTAAAAGGATCAAAACAATTACCATTCGTGCTAATGAAAGACATACCTGTTGAGTTGGCTTTAAAAAACATAGAACTGTTAGGCGAATTAGGGGATATATTGAAAATATCTAGTACTGATTAACTGATTTTAGGGCTTAAAATAGAGGGTATTTGAATTAAGAACCGTTTAATACAATTATTAATTCAAAATAATATTGTTGAAAAATTGCTATTGGTTCCGTGTGTGTCTTATATAATCAATAAATTAAACTCTTAGAAAATATTATTTGAATTTAGAGTGCTTGATTGCCGACTAAAGGCAACGAGTGCTTTTTTATTAGATAGACATGGATCATCAAGTACCTGGTAAAATGCAGTTAGTAGTGTCTAAAACGCATAAAGTTAACCATTTAGGTGGAAATGCATTATGGGGGGATGGAATCAGATGAGTAAGGTACAATGGAGATCACCAGATGAACCTATTATACGAGAAGATGTAAAGAATGTTGAACAGGAATTGAACATTAATTTTCCTTTAGATTATATAGAATGTGTGATGAATAATAATGGAGCGCATGTTAGTCCAGAGGTGTTTGAAGTTGAAGGGAAAAGAAAGGTTTTTGGAACGTTATTAAGTTACGATATGGAAGATGATGAAAATATTATGGAAGTATTTGATGATTACAAGGATACACTACCAGCAGAATTAGTTCCTTTTGCTTTTGACCCAGCGGGAAATTTAATATGTTTTGACTATAAAAATGACAAAAATAACCCTGTTGTGGTATTTTGGGAACGTGAAAATGCTGGTGAAAAAGAAATGTTGCTGCGAGAAGAAGGATTAACAGAAGAACAAGTGGAAGAACGTGCAAGAGAGAATGTATTTTACATTGCAGATACATTTACTGATTTTTTAAATAAATTACATGATTAAAAAAATAAAGTTTATGTGAAGTGGATAGAAAAAATAATAGGGTGTTTGAAAATAGATACTCCATGATGGTTGTACCATCATGGAGTGTTACGTACAATGATAGAACAGAAAAAGAGGTGCGAGCTTAGGCGAGATGACATTTAAACGCATGGAAGAGACATAAAACTAACGAACTCGTACAAACTCGTAAGTTTTAACGTAGTAGTTGTCACGACATATAAAAGGTGTCAAACTGTTACAATAAAATTTAAAAATTTAATGTTACTTAAAAACATATGAACTTAAAGCACTTGATTGTCTACTTGAGGCAACAAGTGCTTCTTTTTTGCATAGAAATTTAACAGATCACTATAATTTTATTATGTAAACTTTTTACATAGTTTTCTATATAACTAACGAGAAGAGAAATGTTTACTATTACTTTCATTTCTGTTATGAAAATTCTACAATAGAAGACAGAACGTATATTTGGTATAATCAAAACATACTATATGAAACGATGTACATGAGTTTGAGATTTATGAAAAAAGGTAAGTAATACATAATAATAAATACGCTATAGGATTCAGTTCATGTTATACAAATTAATCGTTAGAAAGGAAAAGATGTAATGAATCAAATTTCATTTGAAGATTTATTTGAAGAAGAAAAAGAAAAGGTGGAGGTAGCTGAGGTATGTAAGGTACCAGCCCCTTTATCACCATTACAAAAAGATATTTTAGAATTAATTGATTCTGAAGAAATAAGTGCGCTTGAGCTATGTGAACGATTAATACGATCTGGTAAAATACCCGATGAAAGATTCACTACGAATAAGCCTAAAGCATATGGACAAGTATGTTTACTATTAGAAGGTTTTGTTACAGAAGGAAAACTTATTTTTATCAAAGATGATGAGAAAAGAGATAGGGTATATAAGTTGAAAGAAGAAGGTTGAGATGTATAGCGGGAGATGAATGATTGGTTCCCTTTAACTTGCAGCTCCGTTAGTCTAGTAATGTCCACAAAAAAGGTGTCAATCTCTCCTAGATTGACACCTTCATATTTTTAACACCTTACATACTTACGCTTGAAACCAAGTCTTCCTCTATCAAGTTCTTTCTGAATACTTTCAGAAGCATTTAACAAACTGCTTTTTTTATTATCACGTTTGACTTCAACTATACCAACTTCTTTTGCAATCTCGACTGCTTTTTCGTGTAGTGGTACATATGAAATTGCCACGGTGTTTAGGAAATTATTCATAGCGGATTTTGTTCGTTCTGGAGAATGATGAATTGTATCTTTCATCATTTCAAGCATATCGGAAATTTTATTTTCGGAAAATTCATTGTCTTTGCGATTTCCTAATAGCCAACAGTAGCAACTCCAGCCGGCAGACATTTTAAGCTCGTCCCCACTTGCAATCCATTTATCAGCAACGTCTTGCGCAATATTTGACTCCGATAAAGTTACTGCCACTACATAATCAGATAGCATATAAAAATATGCCCCGTCTATCCAGCGATCAAAATCAGACTCACTCATAGCTTTTGGATCGGCAATAATACCTGCAAAGTACATAACATCGTAGTTACCTGTGGCATAAAGTTCTTCAGCTAACTCTTGATTTAATTTTATTTTTTTAGCGATTGGTTTCATAGCACCTGTAGCTACTCCGAAAACCGGTTCGTGCGCACCGTTAGATATGTATATTTTTTTCGTTCGTTCCTTACCTAGAGCTTCAAGTTCTTGCATAACTGTTTTAAAATCCATAGCTGTGCACTTCCTTCCTTCATGTAAGAGCCTTTTTAAGTCTTTCATATTTCTTATTTTAATACTAATTGTATTTAAGAGGTATGTCTACTTTCTAAAGGTATCGAAACTTGGTTTGAATTTTAGATGAAATAAAGAGCTAATTAAAAGGGTGGTATAATATAGAAAAAGTGAATGATGAACATCAAATAGGGGGTATTCAATTGGAAATAAAATTGAATCGATTATATAGAGAGATAGCGGAAACGGTTCATGCCATGATTCCAGAAGAATGGGAGAAATTTTATTTTTATGCACAAATATCAGAAGCTGGAGGGGGAACTTACTTTTTCTATAACAACTTCAGAAATAAACAAAATTATAAGTATAGTGTAGAAATTCCTTTTAAATACGAAGTTAATGAAGAGGAGTTTGAAAGGAAAGAAGATTCTTTATATAAATTGAGTAAGGAATTAAGAGATGTTTTTAAAGATAATCAGCAAGAGCTTTGGTACTCTTTTACAATGTCTCTGGAACATAGTGGGGAATTTAACATGCATTTCGATTATACCAATTGGCTCGAAAAAGAATATAGTTTTAGTGATCAAATGATTATTTGGAAACGTAAATACTTAGGTGAAGTACCAATTAATGAAAATGATAAAGCGCTAATTAATAAGTATGACAATGAATTTCCGAATAATCCTATTTGACTGAAAGGAAAGAAGAAATGGTTTTTATAAAAATCATGAATTTTAAAGCGTAAGTTGAATGAGAATATATATTCATAATGGAGGACGCTATTAATGGAAGTACACGGAATGGTTTCAATATGGTTCGGTAATATGCAAACGCAAGATCAGTTGGATACACATATAGATGTTACGTATGATGAAGAAGGAGACTCTATACCAGCAAGATTTTTTGTTGATTTTAATATTGATATGATTGATGTAGATGAAGATTTTATTGAAAAGGAAGTGTTAGAAGAAGCGAGTGATGACATTTCTATGTTATTAACGGGATGTTCATATGATGATAAAATACTTTCTCGAATTAAGGAAGTAGTTAAATTAAATAAATCCTATAATTCTATCGTTTTAATTTATAATTTTCAATATGACAATTCAGTAAGTAATTGTGAAGGTTTTAATTTTGTAACTGCTACAAGCTATCTATAGTTAGAAGCAAAGTATAGTAGAATAAAAAATACATTTGTATAGTTTTTCCAATGAATATTTGGTATGATGGTGAATGGGAAAAATATACAAGTTGTTAGTGGTTCATAAAAGGGGGATTGAATTGAAAAGAACGCCTGAATTTGTATTAGGTTTAATTGGTGGCATTTTGGGAATTATTATTTCCATAATATTAATAGTTGTAGCGTTTAATATTATGGAAGGTGTTGATTACGAACTTTTAGCTTATTACTCTATTATTTTAACGGTTCAAATAGGGTTGTTCATTTTATCGTGTTTAGTAAACAAGGTTAATAATAAAGTTTATGGAGTTTGTATGATTGTGATTCCTATAGTTATGTTATTTATGTCATTATTCTTTTTACTTATTCCGACAATTTTACAAATTATATCTGGTTCATTTGCATTTAGAACATTAAAGTTAGAATCGAATGTAAGCTAAATGTAATTATTAACGTCTGAATATTCGGTTTTTTAAACATTTTCGTTTGCAGTTCAAATTAACATAAAGTACAAAGTTGTACGCTTTAGGAGGAGAAATAGATGATTATTTGGTCTGGTTGGGGTTTTTTAGTCGCAATTATTGTAATTATTAATACTCTTTTGGGTAAGGCTATCTTTGGATCTATAACGGGGGACGCTACATATTTTCAAGACCATAGTTGGCCAATGGCGGTAATGTTTATTATATCAGGGATTATGTCTTGGTATTTAGGTAAATATATTAATAAGCCAGATGGGAAAGTTTATATAGATACCGAAACTGGTGAAAAAGTTATGTTTAACAAAAAGCACTCATTATTTTTTATAAAAATGGAATATTGGGGACCGATTCTAGGAGTTATTGCGATTGTAACTTTAATTACAAGATAAAAAAAGAGGATGGGTATAGCAAGAGTAATCTATTCAAGTAGAAGGAGAAATCAGTCATGAATGCAAAGAAACTACTAGGGGTAGCAGTTCCGGTCATGTTGTTATTTGGTTGTGGAGTTTCTGAGAAAACGAACACTTCTAAACAGGAGAAAACGGAAGAGTCTAAAGTAAAAGAATCGAAGTCTAATAGTAAGAAAGAAAAAGTTTCAAAGGAAGACTATCCTAATAAAGTGTATAAATTAGGGGTAGAGTTTGATAAGTTGTTTGCGGAGCATAACAATATTACAAGAGAGGTTTTTGACGGTAAGAAAAAGAAATCAGATATAGTAGATAGTGTGAAAGAATTAAATAAAGTGTTAGATAAATTTGAGTCGATAGATCCCCCTACAGAGTATGTAAACCAACAAAAAGATTTTGAAAAAGCAATTAGTTATTTTAGAGAGTCTTTTTCTTTAATAAATGAAGTCTTCACCAGAAAAGAAAAAAGAGAAAAAGGTGATAAGACTGATAAAGAGTTAATAGAGAAATCCGAAAAGTTAGTGAAAGAAGGAGATATATACTGGCTTAAGGCATTCAAAGATCTTGAAGGGGATATTAAAATCGGTGACGGTACAGTATCAATGAAAGATTTGAAAGAGTTAGATAAGAAAGCTGGAATTAATACAGATAACGTTATGAAGAATGTGAAAGATGGTACGGAATTAATCGGTAATTGGGGATTCCAAGGAACAGACGGTTTCAATATGTCACTCATTTTAAAAGGTGATAAGACATTTGAAACGTATGGTAAAGGTGAGTATCCAAATAAAAAGAATTATATTGAAGGCACTTGGGAATATGATAAGGAAGCTTTTACAATCTATTTACATCTCAATAAACGTTTAGTAGACGGTGTAGAAGATACAATTCAAAAAAAGAAAATAGCATATAAAGTTCAAGATTATGATGGGGAAAACTTGCAATTATTTAATGAGACGTCATTTCATACAATTAAGTATGTGAAGCAAAGTTAAAGTTATGGAGGACTAGGTTTAAATGGCCTGGTCCTTCATTAAAGTGTGGGTATGTAAATAATATGTTATCTTTCGTTCTGTTTACTTAGTATCATGTTATTCTTTAATAGAAGTAATAAATGGAGTTTTACATTAAATATATGAGGTTGGTTACAAATGATAAAGAAATTTACTAGATTAGTATTAATAGTGGTTATGCCAATCAGTCTTATTACAGGTTGTAGGGCTGCTGAAAAAACTGAAGCACAAAAGCCGAAAGTGGTACAATCTGAGAAAAAGGACTATAGGGATTATTCATATGGTAGCAAAGGTATATTAGTAAGTGGCAAAGCGAAAGAACGGCAACAATACGAGATTGGATATATGGATGATAATAAGTTAATTGGGATTGGCGAAAATATTGAAGACTGCATTATTTTAGATAATAAAGATAAAGCAGGTCTCATTTGGAAACAAATAGAGCGAGGATCTATTATTGAAGTGCAATACGGTAAGGATCGCAATGATATCGTAGGCGTGCAATTCGTAGGAGATCGTGAGTCATATGAAATTAGTGATAAGTTTGATCGGAATACGATAAATGAGATTGTTGAAAACGTTAAAGGGAATTTGTAATAGATGTATGTCGATAGTATAGGATCTCTTATTATGAAATTGTATGCCAGTTATTTGTCTAAGTTTAAATTGATTATTTTGACGGTATTTGTAATTAGTTGTAAAATAATGTTTGTTGATGAATTTTATAAAAAGTATGTTAGATGAAATTCATCTGTAGGGATGACATATAAATATTTTCTTAATGGGTATAAAATATGGTAATTTAAATATATAAATAAAAAGAAAATATATTAGGAGTACATAGTAGATTCATATTTTTAAAAATTAATGTGACAATAAAGGGAGGTTGAGATACATACACGGTGGGAGTGTGTA